>JANQMQ010000721.1 GCA_028279995.1 Candidatus Phaeomarinibacter sp.
CCCGCCCAAGTGCTGACATCATACCGTCCGGTCCCTCCAAATTTTGAGAGGCTGCCCCTTTTTCAATCTATGTTTTGTGGCGCGGCGGGCACGATGATAGCGATGCCGTCATCGTGCTCAAGAGACCGTCACGCTGCCAGCACATGCTCGTACATGGAGGAGCAAGACCCCGGTGGTGATAACTGTGTCACCAGAATTAGAGAGGCGTCCAAGTCTGGTTAGGACCGCCAAATGCCTCTTAGTTGATGCATTCATTGTTCAGCTTGCCATCGAACCTCTCGACGGAGCCTTTCCAGTTTATTGGCCCGGTGCAATGTAACTCAAGTCCACATTGGCATGCTTAGATCAACGCAAGATTACTTGAGAAACTGACAGGTGCCCAGTTCCCTGCCACCCCGCGCACCGAACACAGTGTGCTTCTCGCAAGCGCTCATGCCCAATATGAAAGACTATAATTGATGGTGCGGACGGCGGGAGTCGAACCCGCACGGGCATTCGCCCAACAGATTTTCGTACCAGCTACGGTTTTCACCGCCACCCTGCTTGGATGTTTGTGGTCTGGACTATCCCTTCACCATTGCCTGAGAACTTATCCGTACACTGACATTAGGTGCTGCCCGTCTAGTCTCTACACCTTCCTCACGCTCTATGCCGTGAGGCTTGGCTCGGGATTACCAACGCTAGGTTACGCCAGGCTTCCCCGAATTTGAGCAGTTCTACTCCCGCCGTTTCCGATGGGGCACTCAATTGCTTAAGTCTGTTGTGTCTACCAATTCCACCACGCCCGCAATACATTAACTGATCTCAGAAACATGAATCTTCCGCAAGAAAAAAGTGGAAAACCTATGGATCGAGTCTGTCGTCGACATGCAAAGATGCCACATCTTTCTTGCGCGGCCGCCGCACATTGATTGCGGCTGCATTGATTGATGTCTTGATGTGAGAGGCATAGTACTTCTCGATCATCTCGACGCTTGTCCGGCAATTCTTGGCAATCTGATAGATGTCGGCACCTTCCAGCAGTCGCAGACAGATATAGGTATGCCGCAGGCTATAGGCGGTGCGCCTATTGCCTTCGCGGTCAAACTTGAGGTCTTGCTCATCAAGCACGCGGTTTAGCTGATCACGATGAGTGGTCGAGAAAATCAGGTCACTCGGCTCCGGGCTGTTCCTTTCAACGAGGCGTTGAAAGGGACGAACAGCCCCCGCCGTGCTCTTACAAAACCCAACGCCGCGTTTCCCCCGAACATCAATTTCAAGAATGGTTTCATCGGAGTCATCGTCATGGACGATCGACACATCTCGGTATTGAAGACGTTTGACTTCGTCAGGGCGCAACCCGGTGTTGGCCATGAAGAGGACGAAGTCATGAAGCTGGGCGGTGTTCCACTCATGCCGGGTTCCTTTCGCAGCTCTGGCGCGACGGCGCGTCGCTTCATAGAGCTGCTTGTACTCCTTGGGGGAGAACCAGGCGCGATGGCTGATTTTCGTTGCCTGCTTGTACGGCATGGACAAGTCCGGCAGGTGCTTCAACCATCCGTGGCGGATGGCTGTTTTCAGCACCTGGCGTAGGGTGACGATCTCCTGATGCATGGTGTTGGGAGCCGGTGGCTTGCCGGTGCCCGAGTTTTCCAGGCGATGCATCCGATAGTCCTGCACCTTGCCAGCTGTCACTTCGGAAAGCGCAAGGTCGCCAAAGAAGGGAATGAGATAAAGCCGCAGCCGCCGCTTGTTCCCAGTGACATAGATGGGACTGCGATTCCCGTCGGTGATGACTTCGTATTCCCGCTCGTACTGCTCGGCCGCCAGCTTGAAAGTCTTTTCCCCGTGGATCTCGCCAGCGCGGGCTTTGCCCCGAAGGCCGATGTACCAGTCCTCGGCGAACTCCTTTGCGAGAGACAGGCTCTCTTCCTTTGTACTAACCCGGCGGTTTCTGCCCCTCAGATAGCTAGAGCATTGCCAGTACTTGCTGTTCTCCCGCCGATACACATGGACTTTGCCGCCCATGATTGTGTGTTTCTCCATTTATGACCTCCTTTCCACTCACACACGCCAAAGTGTGTAAGCTTTGTGTAAGAGTCTCACAAATCGCAAAGAACGAAAAGAAAAATCAAAATATCAATAAAATCAGACGTTTGTTAGGGAACCAATATCGACAATTAGCATGACTGGCTGGATTTTAAGTCCCTTGTGTCTACCAATTCCACCAAGCCCGCAGCTTCTTAGGAATCCGCCCGTCTCCGGGCGTTGGCGTGACCATAGCGATGCGCACGCGCGGCGCAACACGGAGGCAATGCCAGCGCTTGCCCACAGCGATTCAGGCCTTTGTGGATAACGACTCAAGAGTCTGAAAAGACTCAATCAATCGAATCGATCCACAAGGCTGGGGAGTGTTCAGAGAATCATCTGCGTCTGGCTGGTAAGGGCCACCAGCTTGCCGTCGGCCCGCTCGATGCGGGTCTGCCACATCTGGGTGCGGCGGCCGCGATGCACAGGCGTTGAGGTCGCCGTGACCGTCTGGCCCGCCGGGCACGCCGCCAGGAAGTTGGTCTTGCTTTCAACGGTCGTGGTGCCACCCGCCCCTTCCGGCAGGTTCAGGAAAGTGGCGACCGCACCCACCGTATCCGCCAATGCCATGGCCGTCCCCCCATGCATAATGCTGCCGGAGGTACACAGAGCCTCAGTGATCTCAAGCTCGGCAACCACCTGATCCGGTTCGGCCGACACAAAACGGATGCCCAGATGTTTGGCGAGGGGCAGCGGGTTGGCATTGAGCTGATCTGCGGTGTTGGACATCTATCCATCCTTCCGGCGACTGAGTTTCGGCGGAGAATAGGTAGCGAGGGGTGCGCCAGAAGGGCCATTACCCGCAAGGTAAGACCCGCCAAAACGACCGCTCAGGGTCCCGAACGCAGAAACGGCGGCCTCCGTTTCCGGAAGACCGCCGCTTCGCCACTCAGTGAAGAGTGAAAGACAGATGGAAGGTCGTCTTAGTTGACGAGGCCCTGCCAAACCGGCTTGCAGGTGTTGCCAACGGAACCCTGAACCGCTGCCATGGCTTCTTCCATGTTGGCGCCGTCCTGTGTGGTTTCGCTGTCAGCTGCACCTGTGCACCAGACGTAGAACTGATGCGTACCAGCCTTGCTCTGCGCTTCGTAGCTGGAATCCAGCGCGAATGCTGAACCAGTCATGATGAGCGCGCCAGCGGCGGCACCGAATGCACCTGCGAGAATCTTCTTCATACTTTGTCTCCCTCGAGAGGTTTCCCCGCCCCCGTTTTGGTCCGGAGGTGATAATCCCTGAATGACAGTTCCGGTTTTGCGCGTGATGCGCAGACCATCCTGCCGATCGCTTATTTGGACGGCAGATGCTCCGTCCCGGCAAAAACAGGTGGCCTCGTCCAAGACCGCCATATCCCCTCACCGGGCCGATGCGCATCGCGCCGCCCTTGTTTCCGGGCAGAACGATAACCGCTCCTGAGACTCATACTAATGGATTCCGTGCGGAATGACCTGAAATCTTCGTAATGTTGAGACCGGTGTTGCCAAACTGTCACGAAATCGCGGTTAACGCAGCGATTTCAGGGGGTTGGGACGCCAAACCGAGCTCAGGTCCCGTCCCCGACAACCGGCTCCACACCCAGGGCGCGGACCATCTCGATGGCCTCATTCTGCACCTTGGCCAGCAGGTCTGCATCCGTCGTGCGGAACACCAGATTGGCCCCGAAAGTGCCGTCCTTGTAGTAGGGATAGCTGCCCATGGAGACCTGCGGATACTTCTCCTGCAGGACGCCGAGCGGTTCCGCCACGACGCCTTCGGCAATCTGGCCGGCAACGGAACACGCCAGCATCCTGGCGCCACCCACAAGCCGGTCCTCGATGCCGGTGATCATCGCCTGCATCACCGACGGGATGCCTGCCATCACAAACACATTGCCGATCTGAAAGCCCGGCGCCTTGGAGACCGGGTTGTCGATCAGCGTCGCCGTATCCGGGATTCGCGCCATGCGCTTGCGGGCATCATTGAACTCGATGTCGGACGCATCGTAGTGCGCCTGCAGCCGCGCCATCGCTTCGGGATGGTGACCGATGGAGACACCGAAGGCGGCTGCAATCGAGTCCGCCGTGATGTCATCGTGCGTCGGGCCGATGCCGCCAGAGGTGAAGACATAGTCGAACCTGGCGCGCAGCGTGTTCACCGCCGCGACGATCTCGTCTTCGATGTCCGGCACCACGCGGGCTTCCATCACACGAATGCCCCGCTCCCCCAGCCAGGTAGCGATGAAGCCGAGATTTTTGTCCTGGGTGCGCCCGGAAAGGATTTCATCGCCGATCATGATGACGGCGGCGGTGACTTTTTTGTCTGACGTGCTCATGGCGGGGGATATAGCACGGCGGGATGCAGGGGACAGCATCAACACCGCTTGACCATCCCCCTACCCGCACGACATACACACCTCCATGAAACTCCCTCCCCTCGTGCCTGGCACGCTCCTCAAGCGCTACAAGCGGTTCCTCGCTGACGTGAAACTCGACACCGGCGAAACCATCACGGCCCATTGCGCCAATCCGGGTGCCATGCTGGGGCTGAATGATCCCGGAAACCGGGTGTGGCTGTCGAAATCGGACAACCCCAAGCGCAAGCTGGCCTATTCCTGGGAGCTGGTGGAGGTGGACGGCACGCTCATCGGCATCAACACCGGCATGCCCAACAAGCTGGCGGAAGAAGGCATTCTCGCGGGCCGCATACCGGAACTCACCGGCTATGAGACCCTGCGCCGCGAGGTGAAATACGGCCAGAACAGCCGCATCGACATCTTGCTGGAAGATGCGAAAAAGCCGCTTACCTACGTCGAAGTGAAGAACGTCCACCTGATGCGTGAGGCGGGCCTTGCGGAATTCCCCGACAGCGTGACGGCACGCGGCGCCAAGCACCTGGTGGAGCTGGGCGACATGGTGGACCAGGGCCACCGCGCCGTGATGCTCTATCTGGTGCAGTATCCCGGCACGACGCGCTTCAAGCTGGCGGACGACATCGACCCCAAATACGCCGCTGCGCTGGAAACGGCACGGGGTCGCGGTGTGGAAACACTATGTTATGGTTGCGACATCACAACGGATGCGATCGAGCTGGCCTATCAGCTTGAGATCGAACTTTAGGATACTTAGAAGCCGATGAATTACGTGGACGCCTTTGACGCGCCGCTCGTC
>JANQMQ010000727.1 GCA_028279995.1 Candidatus Phaeomarinibacter sp.
ATTTCCAGCACCCGCTCGGCTGACGGTGCTGCCCAGAACGATTGGAAACGCTTGTAGAAGTCCTGGTGCTCGGGGCTAAGGGTTTCGTTGGACATGCGAACAGCATCCTTCTGTTTGGTTGGCGGTCAGTATTCAAACAAGGTCAATTATGTGCGCTGCGCACATATAGTCAATTGAAAAATGTGCACAGCGCACTTATCCTGCAGGAATGCTGGATCGAACTGCCAATCTGCTGGGTGCTGTAGGGCTTGCTGTTGCCGACCGTATGGAAAAAGTCGCGCTTGAGGTGATGAGCCGTGCGGGCGAGACACCTGCTGCCCTTGTTGTGATTGGAAGCGGGACCGGGCCCTCGAACGACCAGCTCAGGCGAATCCTGGACCTGTCCCATCCGGGCACGGTGCGCCTGGTGGATCGGCTTGAAGCCGATGGTCTGGTCGAGCGGCGCAGGGGGAAGGACAAGCGGTCCGTCGCCCTTTTCCTCACCGACAAAGGACATGCTGCACGCGACAAGCTGCTCGCAGGTCGGCTCGCGACGATTGGGTCCCTGCTGGACCCACTTGACCAACAAGACCAGGATGCACTTGCCTCATTGCTCCGCAAGCTTCTGGCCGCCATCCCCGAAAGTGACATGGACAAATGTCACTTGTGCCGCATGTGCGACAACAGCGTATGCACCGACTGTCCTATCCCAGCTGACTTCAGAGACGAACATATAAGCTAGAGGGCAGCCCTTTTTTGCTGGCGTGTCTCAAGCATCCCTGCCGGATGCCGCAACCTGCCATACGGGGTTTTCTGCGCGGGTGTTGCTCACCGGCGCGGTGGTGATCCGGTAAGCCCTGTAAAAAAGCCCGGCACCCGCCATTGTCTGGCAGGGGCCGGGCGCAGTGACTGCACGTAGATGCTAGCGTCTAGAGGGCGTGCAGCTTGACCGGAAGGGATGTGTAGCCCTTCACGAAGTTTGAATGGGTCAGAACCGGATCGCCGGTGACTTCCACGCGGGAGAAGCGCTTGAGGATCTCTTCCCACAGAATGCGCAGCTGAAGTTCGCCGATGCGATTGCCCATGCAGCGGTGAATGCCGAAACCGAAGGACAGATGCCGGCGCGCATTCTTGCGCTCAATGTTGATGGTGTCGGGATCATCAAAGATCGCCGTATCCCGGTTGCCGGACGCGTACCACATCACCACCTTGTCGCCCTTGCGAATCTGCTTGCCGCCCAGCACGGCATCCTGCAGGGCCGTGCGCCGCATGTGCGACAGCGGCGTCTGCCAGCGAATGATTTCCGCCACGGCATTGTCGATCAGGCCGGGGTCCTTCACCATCTTGGCAAACTCGTCCGGGAACAGGTTCATACCGAAGATGCTGCCGGACATGGAGTTGCGGGTGGTGTCGTTGCCGCCGACGATCAGCAGCGCCAGATTGCCCATGAATTCCTCCGGCGGCATGTTCGCCGTGGCCGGGTGGTGGGTCATCATGGTGAGCAGGTCGATGCTGTCCGGATTGTCGATCCGGCTTTGCTGGAGACCAACAAAGTAGCCTGCCATTTCATTGAGTTCAGCAACGCGCGCTTCCTGATTCTCCACGATGTCTGATTCCGGCTCGGCGGTGATCACATCGGACCAGCGCGTCAGCTTGTGTCGCTCCTCGAAAGGGAAATCAAACAGGGTCGCCAGCATCTGGGTCGTGAGTTCGATGGAGACGGTTGGCACCCAGTCAAACTCCTCACCGATTGGCAAGCTGTCCAGCAGACTGGCTGTCCGTGTCCGGATGATGTCACCAAAGTGCTGGAGGTTGTTGGGATTGGTGATGCCGTTCACAGACTTGCGCTGGTCGTCATGCTTCGGTTGGTCCATGGAAATGAAGCTGGCGGACTTGTAGTTGGTTTCCGGATCAATCGCGATCCGGTCATCAATGACGATGCCGCCATAGTCAGCTTCCGAGGAAAACACCTGATGGTTGGTGTCCACGGCCATGATGTCTTCGTAGCGGGTGACAGACCAGTAGGGTCCATAGGTGCTCTCAGCGCAGTAGTGTACCGGGTCTTCCCGGCGCATCTTCTCGAAGACCGGGAAGTATTCGTAGTTCAGCCAGGTATCCGGGTCGGCAATGTTGGTCGCGCTGCTGAGTTCAACATCGGTGGTCGGCGTGTATGTAAAAGCCTGACTCATTTCAGTGGCCCCCTAGAGCGCGTGCAATTTGACGGGAAGGGAGACATATCCCTTGACGAAGTTCGAATTG
>JANQMQ010000734.1 GCA_028279995.1 Candidatus Phaeomarinibacter sp.
GTGTCTACTCAGATGCATATGAGTGGGTTGAACTGCCCAACACCCATGGCATGGCCATCTGGGCAGACGGTGGGGTCGTCGGCTCAAAACCCTATGCCGCCAGCGGCAAGTACATCGACCGCATGTCGGACCACTGTGCCGCTTGCGCTTACAGCGTGAAGAAACAGACAGGCGAAGATGCTTGCCCGTTCAATACACTCTATTGGGATTTTCTCGCCCGCCACGAGCACCGCTTTAAAAGCAATGGCCGCATGGGGCTCGTGATGAAGTCGCTGGAGCGCATGGATGCGGACAAGCTGGATGCCATCCGGACGCGCGCCGGGAGCATTCTGGCAAACCTGGATGCCCTCTAGGGCATGGTATCAGGTGTCTTGGACCTGCCCCGCTGTCGACGGCACCTGTCGGAGCAATAGCGAACCTCACCCCAGACACGTGCCCATTTGCGGCGCCATGTGAATGGACGCCCGCACGCGGCACAGACCTTTGTCGGCAGATCACCCTTCTTTCGCATGCGCTCTAAACTGGAGCGCCACGCACCTTCGGCAAGCCCTGCCTATGCGGCGGCCTTCAGTGGCACCCGGTGTTTCCGGTACATGGACCTGACCCAAGCTGCTCCCGGGTGGTCGGCAAACTGGTCAAGATAGGCCTGAACACGAGGCACCACGGGCGTTGGCTTCTGCATGTCGGGATGCGGCACCTCCACAGACGGCGCCAGAATGGCTGCAGCCGTCAGATCAGCAATCGTGAACTGGCCGCCAACCAGATACCCCGTCTCTGCGGACTTCTCGGCGACGAAATCAAAGGCCTCGCGCGTCAGGATGTTTCCTTCTTCAAGCGCGTCAGCGTGAATATCCATCTTGCTGCGCATCGTGCCCTTCACCAACGGCAACATGCGCCGGTACACAAACCGCTTCATGGGCGTCTGCCCGCGCGAAAACATCGCGCAGAGATAGTCCGGTTCCTCGATCAGGTGTACGAACAGCGACCGGCGCTCCTTGACAGCGATATCGCCATCGAACTGTTCAACGATTTCCATTGCCTGCCCGCGCAGTTTTTCATCTTGCGGCAGCAAGGCTGGTTCCGGGAAGCGCTTCTCCAGCTCAAGCACAATGTCCGTCGACCCTGCCAGGACATCGCCTTCATCAAAACGCACCACCGGAGTTTGCTCCTGACCGGACAGTTTCTTGTTCTTGCCTGCATGCGGCCCGGGCATATAGGGAATACGGGTATGAGGAATGTCCTTGTAGTCCAGCGCCCAGCGTACTTTCTCGTTGAAATGCGACATCGGAAACATATGCAGTTCGAGCATCGGATAACCTCCCGGAAATTCTGTAGTCATGCCGACCCTTGCGGCTTGCTTTCGCACTGGTATTCTTTTAAATTATGACCATCATACTAAACACAGTTCGGAGGCCTCGTAAACCTCATGAGATACCCGCCAGGCCATAAGGAAGAGACCCGCGCGCGCATTGTGCAGGCAGCAGCAGACCTCTTCAGAACACGCGGATATGAAGGTGTCGGCGTACAGGACATCATGAAGGAAGCCGGCCTGACCCATGGAGGTTTCTACGGCCACTTCAAGTCAAAGAAGGATCTGTTTCAGGCCGTGATGGGTCTTGAAGCAGATTTTCTCCGCCGCATGCGGGCCCGGACGGGAACAACCGGAAAGGCATTGCGTAACGAAGCGAAGGACATCTGCACCGGCTACCTGGAACCTGCACATATTGATGCCATCAGCCAGGGGTGCCCCATGGCTTCGCTGGCAGTCGACGCAGCCCGTGCCGATACCAGAACCCGCAAGGCTTTTGCACGCGGCATTTCAGACCTGGAGCGCGAGTTTGCGCGCGGGCTAACCAATGCGGCCGAACCGGATTCGCGGGCCCTCGCGGCCATCGCACTTGCTGTTGGCGGCTTTATTCTTGGTCGCGCATCCGGTGACAAGGATTTGCAGGCCGCAATAATGTCAGCTTCACGCGACGAAATTGCCAACATGCTTGATCGCGCAAAACCTTAAGCAAGACGACCCGGACTTCCCGCGATAAGCTGGCCCCGAAACATACATTCGGGAGCAACCACAATGGACCTCGCCCTCACCAAAGAGCACGACGCCTTTCGCGACGATGTAAGACAGTTTCTGGAAGACAATCTGGATGAAGATCTGAAGCGCGCGGGACGACTGGGCACCAGCGTCTATGCCGACTACGACGTGACCATGCGCTGGCACAAGATCCTGCATCGCAAGGGCTGGCTCGTCCCATCCTGGCCGGAAGAATATGGCGGCACGGGCTGGGACCTCATGCGGCAGTACATCTGGGCCAGCGAAACGTCCAAGGCGGGCGCCCCTTCCCTGTCCCCCATGGGCGTCGGCATGATCGGCCCGGCCCTGATAGGCTACGGCACTCAGGAGCAGAAAGACTACTACCTGCCGCGCATCCTTTCCGGTGAAGACTTCTGGTGCCAGGGATATTCCGAACCCGGATCAGGCTCAGATCTCGCCTCCCTGCAGATGAAGGCGGAAGACAAGGGTGACCACTTCATCTGCTCGGGATCAAAGATCTGGACGACCCACGCCAACTACGCCAACCGCATTTTCTGCCTCGTTCGGACAGATGGGTCCAGCAAGCCGCAAGAAGGCATCACCTTCGTGCTGATGGACATGGATCAGCCCGGCGTCACCGTCGACCCCTTGCTGATGCTCACCGGGGAGCACATCCAGAACCAGATTTTCTTCGAGAACGTCAAAGTTCCGAAAGCCAACGTAGTGGGTGAGGTCGGCAAGGGCTGGACAGTCGCCAAGTACCTCCTCCAGTTCGAGCGCGGCAATGCGTATGCACCGGGGCTCTACTCGCGCCTTGAAAAGATCCGCGCCGGAGCAAGGGAAGAGCAGTCAGGAACCAACAACCGCCTGATTGACGATTCCGCCTTCGCCACAAAGCTGGCTGAAGCAGAAGTCGAAATTGCATCCCTCGAGTTCACCGAGCACCGAATTCTCTCGGCTTTGGCCGCCGGAGACCCTCCGGGTGCGGAATCATCCATGCTCAAGACCCGCGGCACGGAAGTCAGCCAGCGCCTCACCGAAATCGCCATAGAGGCTGCGGCTTTCTATGGCCTGCCGTTCCAGCCGCAGTACACAGCCCCCGGTGGTCCGGTACCGTCAGCTCCGGCCCGGGATGGCAATCTGCCGCCAGTAGGACCAGAGCGCTGGGTCACAGCCGTCCCGAAATACCTCAATGACCGGGCTGGTTCGATCTATGCCGGGTCCAACGAGATCCAGCGAAACATCATGGCAAAGGCGGTGCTGGGGCTGTAGGCTCCGGCACATGCCACTTGGTGGCCCCACCCTGCCTGAAAGCCACTGACGAATGACCGCCATTCTTGACTGGCTCAACGAGTATGAGTCCGCTCTGTCAGCTATTGCCGCGCTGATCCTCATCGGCACGGTTGCCGCCACGATTGGGCGGCAATGGCTGGCGAACCGTGGCGGGTCGCCGTCTGCAGCCGGCGCGTCAGGGACGACGGGCACCTCAAATCGAAGTACATCAGGCACTGCGTCGCCCGGCCCGGTCACCGACCGTCCCTCCATAGCCGTCTTGCCCTTTGAAAACACGTCCGGCGACCCGAGCAAGGAAGCTGTGGCGGATGGTCTGACCACGGAGATTATCGCGGGCCTGTCGGCCAACCGGCACCTGTTCGTCATCGCCCGCAACTCATGCTTCACCTACAAGGGCAGAAGTGTTGATGTGCGCGACGTGGCGCGGGAACTCGGCGTCCGCTATGTCCTGGAAGGCACCGTACGACCACGCGACGGTCGTGTGCGTGTCAGCGCACAACTCATTGACGCCACCAACGGGGCGACCAAATGGTCACAGCGTTTCGATGTCGCCGTTGATGACATCTTTGAGCTCGACGACGTTGTAACAGCCGAAATCGTAGCAGCCCTGATCCCCGAACTGAGGCGCGCGGAAGCCGCCCGGGCACGTGAAAACCCTGTCGGTCTTGATACATGGTCAAAGGTCAATGCCGCCTGGTTGGACCTGCAAAACGATCTCGCTAGCCAGGCAAACGCAAGGGACGTGATCTCTCGTCTTGAGGCGGTCTTGGAAGAAGCTCCCGATTTCGCCCTGGCCCACGCAGTATTGGGTCACGCTCACTCGCTGGCTTTCCAGCTTGTGGGCGAAAACAATGAAGAAACTGAGGGCTACCAGGCGAAGTCGAATGAACACATCCAAAAAGCGATTGCACTGGACCCGGATGATCCCGCCATCCGCCATCTGGCTGGGGCCGCACTTTCTAACTACCGGGAGAGCGACGAGGCCCGCCGCGCCTACCGTAGAGCACTTGAACTGAACCCAGACTACGCACCTGCCCTGGGAAGCCTCGGGGTTTCCTTGCTTTACGCAGGCCGGACACAGGAAGCCATTGACTACATCGAGCGCGCGATGCGCCTGTCTCCGCGCGAGCCGCAGGCCTATCATTGGCAGTCTCATCTGGGACTGGCGCACAACATCCTTGGCGACACTGCAAAGGCACTTGACTATGCCAAGACCGCATACGAGCGGCGCCCCACGCTCATGGGACGGGTAGCCCTGCTGATGGCGCACGCACAACTTGGAAACACGGCGGAAGCGGAATCTATTTCCGACGAACTGGCCGAACTTTTGCCATCGACCGTTGCAACGGGTGGCTTCATAGAAGCGTTGGATCAACTCGTTCCCGACCCGGAGCGCCTCAAGGAACTGCGTGAAACGCTGACACCTTACTTGAGAGGTCGAGAAGAAGGCACGTCGGAGTAGACTGGCGGTCTAGCCCAAAGCGGCATCCACCAGGCGTTCAACAAAGGCGCCGCCAAGCCACGACCCAACGGGGATTGCGAGATACAGGGCAAACTGCGCAACAGTTGGCGCCGTTATGGGCAACTCGGGCGCTTTCTCCAGGCGATCTTCATATGCCAGCAACGCACCCATCTGCGCCAATCGCTGGTCATCCAACTGCCTGACGGGTTTGTCGCTGGTTGGGTCAAGGACATCAAGATGTAGGCGCGCAATGGCCGCCCGTACATCTGCCAGAGCTTTTTCCTTTGCCTTGCGGATAACCCGGCGCCCCGCCATCGCCGGACCAATGGCTGCAAGTCCACCGAGAACAGCAATACCCGCCATAAAGACCATGATGATGGTGGACTCGATATTGGAATCGAGCACAAAGAGCATGCCGATGGCAGCTCCGATCATCCAGATGAAAGACGTATGCAAACCAGCACTGGCCAGAGGACGGAGAGCCTCGGACTCAAGAGGGCTGACTTCGATACGCGCGTCAAGCTCTGCCAGCAGACGCCGCGCACCGGTAATCATCTGATACGATGCCTTGGAAAGACTGGCGATCAGAAACGGCACAACAACGAGGAACCATCCAGCTGCCCAATAGGCTTCTGGTGGCAATGCGCTCTGCCACAGGTCTGGTTTGCCGGTCATAAGAGTCCAGGCACCCGGAACCGCGAAGACAGGAATAAGAAAGCCGAACACCCAGCCGAAGCCAGACGCGATCAAACGTCCGCGTGACCCGCCTGAGGCCATTCGCACATAGAAGTCGCGCAGCCCGGCACGATCCAGCGAGGGAACGACGGGCGCGAGATTGGCTATATCTGCCTGGTGCCGTGTCTGGACGTATGGCAGGGCAAAAACAGTAAAGCCGGCAAGAAGCGACGTGATGATGGCGGCCCAACTGTATGGATCAATGGGAATGGTCGAGTCCTGCAGGTCAAGCGGTATGGGCAGCAGACCAATCGCAAAACCGGGAACGAAATAGGTTGCCGCGACGAGGCCAGCAACAATGACTGACGCCACCTGAGGCGAGACACCCAGAAAGCGGACGGCTTTCGCCTCCCACGTGAAAGCCAAGTCCTTGGGTACCTTCACTTCGTCCCCCTGCTCAACATCTTGGCACTTAAGATCACTCTATGCACTCCACGCATCGATGAAGCCTGCAAAGAAGCATTGCACAAACCCGGTACCGCCTCGAAACTAAACGCGAACCCGCACCTCACAAAACCCCAGGCTTCCCCATGAATGATGATGACGCTATCCGTACACGCAGATCCGTCCGCGCCT
>JANQMQ010000735.1 GCA_028279995.1 Candidatus Phaeomarinibacter sp.
GCTATTCTGGCAGGGCTACACGGTCAGCGAGATCGCCAGGAAATTTGGTCTGAAATACGCGACCGTTGATAGCTGGAAGCGCCGCGACGGTTGGCGCGAAGCGCCGGTGCACAAGCGGGTTGGTGCGAGCATAGATAGCCGCCTTTGCCTGCTGATTGACAAGTCCGAAAAGACGAAAGCCGATCTTGCGGAGATTGATGCACTCAGCCGTCAGCTTGAGCGCATGGCCCGCATCGAGAAGTTTTCCGCTGGCGGCAATGAAGCGGACCTGAACCCGAAGGTCGCCAACCGCAACAAGAAAAAGCGTAAGGGCAAGCAGCACAAAAACCACCTGACCGATGAAGATATCACCAATCTGAAGATTGAGTTTAAGCGCACGCTATTTGGCTATCAGACGTGCTGGTGGGAGAACATAAAGCGCCGTATACGGAATATTCTGAAATCACGGCAGATAGGTGCGACCTGGTACTTTGCCCGTGAAGCCTTCATGGACGCGCTTGAGACCGGCGACAACCAGATATTCCTGTCCGCGTCACGTGCCCAGGCGGAGCTATTCCGCGCCTACATAATTCAGTTTGTCTTTGAAGTCACCGGCAAGGAGCTGAAGGGCAACCCGATTGTTTTGGAGAATGGGGCCACTCTCTACTTCCTGTCGACGAACAGCCGGACGGCGCAGGGCTATCACGGTCACCTCTATGTGGACGAATATTTCTGGATCCCCAACTTCGTGAAGCTGAAGCATGTCGCCAGCGGCATGGCCGCCCACAAGAAGTGGCGCAAGACGTATTTCTCCACCCCGTCCACCCTGGGCCATGAGGCACACGGCTTCTGGTCCGGTGCGGATTACAACAAGGGACGGCGTGAAGAAGACCGGGTGACAGTCAACACCCTTCATGACGTCCTGAAGCCCGGCCACCTGGGGGCAGATGGCCAGTGGCGGCACGTGATCACCATTCATGATGCGGCGGAAGCCGGATGTGACCTGTTCGATATCGAAGAACTGAAGCGCGAGCACTCGCCCGGTGAGTTCGCCAACCTCTATGAGTGCGTATTCATTGATGACGCCCTGTCCGTCTTCAAACTGGAAGATCTTCAATATTGCCTGGTGGATGCCTGGGAGGCATGGCCGGACTATCGCCCGACGCTGAAACGGCCCTTCGGAGATCTGCCGGTATGGATTGGGTATGATCCAAGCCGCACGCGGGACGATGCCAGTTGCGTGGTGATCGCGCCGCCGGCGCAGGAGGGCGGCAAGTTCCGCTGTCTTGAGAAGCTGCGCTTCAACAACATGAACTTTGAAGCGCAGGCAAAGGCCATCCGCAGGCTGACGGAAAAGTACAACGTGCAGCATATCGGCATTGACGCGAGCGGCATGGGCATCGGCCTTTATGAGCTGGTGCTCAAGTTCTTCTCGCGGGCACAAAAGATTGTCTATTCGGTGGACGTGAAGAACCTGCTGGTCGCCAAGGCCAAGCATCTCATTGACAACCGCCGCTTTGAGTATGACGCGGGCTGGGCGGACCTGTCCCAGGCCTTCATGAGCATCCACCGCAGCGCCACACCGTCCGGCGGCAAGATCACCTATCAGGCCAGCCGCTCGGCTGAGACCGGCCATGCGGACCTGGCCTGGGCTGCCATGCATGCCCTTTCCCGCGAAAGCATTGTTCCCCTTGACGTCGCCGGCCATAGCCAGCAATCAACCGTGGAGACCTTCTGATGACCGACGCCACACACGCAACCGATGCAGCCCCGCGCGCTTCGGTGTTTACCTTTGATGATCCCGTACCGGTCATGGATCGCACGGGGCTTTTGGACTACCTGCAAACCACCTTCAACGGGCGATACTATGAGCCGCCGGTGTCGGTGCGGGATCTGATCAAGTCATTTCGGTCGACGGCCCATCATGAAAGCTCCATCCGTCTGAAGGCGCAGATCTTGACCGGCACCTACATTC
>JANQMQ010000737.1 GCA_028279995.1 Candidatus Phaeomarinibacter sp.
CGTCGCTTGCCGGGCCTACCCACTGATGTCGACGTCACAGACGTTGCCGGTACTGGTCGCCGACATCGGTGGCACACATGCCCGGTTTGCACTGGTGAAGCCGGGCATGACCAAGCCGGAGGAGCCGGTTGTCCTGATGACGGCGCTCTACCCGACACTGGAAGATGCTCTGCAGTCGTTTCTTAAACAGGCCGGACACCCGAACCTGGCAGGGGCAGCCATCTGCGCCGCGGGGCCGGTTCAATCATCCGGCCTTGATGCTCACATTGAGATGACCAATTGTCCGTGGAGCGCGAACGCGCAGAACATCTCTGCGGCGACCGGCGTTGCGCTGCCGGTCCTGGTCAACGACTTCACAGCCGCAGCTGTGTCCCTTCCCTTCCTTGACGCCGATGATGTCCGGCAGATCGGCGGCGGTGAGCCCGTGGCTGATGCGCCAATTGGTGTGCTGGGCCCTGGGACGGGGCTCGGAGTCTCCGGCCTTGTCCCCGCGCGCGACGGCACCTACACGCCGCTGTCCGGCGAAGGTGGCCATGTCTCCCTTGCGCCGGGCAATGAACGCGAAATCTCCCTGCTGTTTCACCTGATGCAGACCTACGGCCACGTGTCGGCTGAAAGGGTGCTGTGCGGGCCGGGCATGGAGACACTCTATGCGGCCCTGGGAGCTCTTGATGGGTCGGCTGAAACCGGCAAGCCCACTGCAGCGGATGTTTCGCGCATGGCGCAGGATGGGTCGTCAGCACTGGCCCGTGAAACGGTCGAGGTGTTTACGGGACTTCTAGGGTCTGTTGCCGGCGATCTGGCGCTGACACTTGGCGCCAAGGGTGGCATCTATCTCGCCGGCGGTATTCTTCCGCGCTGGGGCGGGCTGCTCAATGAGCGATTGCTGCGACATCGGTTTGAAGCCAAGGGCCGGTTCAAGGGCTATCTGTCCGACATACCGATCTTTCTGATAACGGCACGTGACATTGCATTGATCGGTCTGGCGTCGCTGGCCCGGCAGGCCTAGTCCAGCACGACCCCTTCACGGCGCGGATCAGCGCCACCTTCCAGCTCACCATTGATCACGCGCAGACCGTGAAGGCCGCTGGTGATCTCCTTTACCTCAACCGTGTGGCCGCGGGCGCGCAAGCCGTCTGCAAGGGTTTCAATATAGGTGTTTTCCTCAAGCTCCAGGGTCGTGTTGCGGTGAACATGGCGGGGCATGTCGATTGCTTCCTGGACACTCATATCCCAGTCGAGAATGCCGACCAGGCTTTGCGCCACAAATGCGATGATGCGGCTACCGCCCGGCGAGCCAATAGCCGCGTAGAAATCACCGTTCTCGTCCAGCACGATCATCGGTGACATGGATGAGCGGGGCCGCTTGCCGGCTTCAGGGCGATTGGCAATGGGCATGCCATCTGCCGACGGCCGGAACGAAAAATCCGTCAGCTGATTATTGAGCAGGAACCCGCCAGCCATCAGGTGGCTGCCGAACGGTGCCTCGATGGAGGTGGTCATGGACACCACATTGCCCCAGTTGTCACGCACCACGAAGTGGGACGTTGAGTGGGCAGGTTTCGGCATTGAGGGTGCCAGTGATGCGGATGACCCTGCCGGCCGACCTGCTGCCAGCGGTTCGCTGGTTGATGTCTGGTCCGGGTGTATCTGGCGGCTGCGCAGGCGGAGATAGGAGCGCTCCAGCATGCCCTCAAGGGGCACGTCCACAAAGTCCGGGTCGGCCAGATATTTGTTCCGGTCCGCATAGGCCAGGCGGCTTGCTTCGGAAATCAGGTGAATGGCGTCTGCCGACTGGGGTTCGGCATTCTGCATGTAGAAGCTCTCCAACAGTCCCATGATCTGCAGGACAGTCGTGCCGCCGGATGTAGGCGGCGGTGCGCCACACAAGGTGTAAGTGCGATAGGCGCCACAGACCGGTTCACGCTTGACCGGCTTGTAGGTCGCAAGGTCTTCCGCCGTCATGCCGCCGGGATTGACCGGGGCGTTGTTCACCGCATTGAGAATCTGGTCGGCTATTTCGCCGGAATAGAAGGCTTCCGGACCTCCTTCAGCCAGCACCCGCAGGGTCCTGGCATAGGCCGGATTGGTGAGCACCATGCCGACTTCAAGCGGCACAGGGTTTCCATCCTCGTCCATTTGATCCGGCTGAAAGAAATACTCGTTCACCACCGGCATGCGCGGCAGAGCGGGTGACCAATTGATGAGCTTGTTGAGCCGGGGGGTGACGACAAATCCCTCCTCGGCCAACTGGATGGCCGGCTCGAACAGGTCGGCCCAATCGAGACGGCCATGTTCATCATGAGCGCTTGCAAGCATGGCAACGACGCCGGGAACGCCGACCGCATGACCACCCACCACTGCCTCAAAGAAACTCATGGGCGTGCCGTCGGGTTTGAGGAAGTGCTGGGGCGTGACTGACGCTGGTGCCGTCTCCCGCCCATCCCACGTCTCGACACGGTGCTTGTCCTCGTTCCAGTAGACAAGAAACGCGCCGCCACCGATGCCGCTTGATTGGGGCTCAACCAGCGTGAGTACGAGTTGCACGGCTATTGCTGCATCCACCGCAGACCCGCCCTGCTCCAGCATCTCCAGCCCGGCGGCACTGGCAAGCGGATGCGCGGCGCTCACCATGTGTACGGGCCGGGGTGTGAGCGCCATATTCAACAGCAGCCCAATGGCAGCGAAGCCGAGAAGCGAGCCGAGGAGCGTCAGGAAGAGTTTTATGCGGGCCATGAAGGCACTTTCGGTCTGTTTGGGCAGCTTGAAACAGCGCCCGGTATCTGTTTGCCGCAGCATAGCGACGCATTGATGCCAAAAACCAGACTTGACACTCACAGTGTACGGACAGGTGTGCATTTAAACGCTTTGCGAAGAGCACTTGCGATCACGCATACTCGCGCCACACCTTACGCTGACAGGACATCGCATGAGCCAGGTTCCCTTTTCCCCCGGCCCCCGAAACCTGATTACCGATGTTCGGGGCATCACCGTCGGTCAATCGGAGGATATGACGGTGCGCACCGGCGCAACTGTGATCGTCCCCGAAGCCCGGGCTATCGCCGCGGTTGATGTCCGCGGGGGCGGGCCGGGAACACGCGAGACGGACCTCCTCTCAGCGGACTGCTTGGTCGATGCCGTCGACGCCGTCGTGCTTTCCGGCGGATCAGCCTATGGCCTTGAGGCCTCCTCCGGCGTTGCGGCGTGGCTGGGCGCGCGCGGGAGAGGGTTCACGTTCAGGTCGACTGATCTCGTTGCGCCGATCGTGCCACAGGCAATCCTCTTTGACCTGACAAATGGCGGCGACAAGAACTGGGGCGAGATGCCTCCCTACCGTGCATTGGGTATCGAAGCTGTTGCTGCCGCTGGCGACGACTTTGAACTTGGAACAGCAGGTGCCGGTGTCGGGGCCCGAGCCGGGGCGTTGAAGGGCGGTATCGGAAGCACGTCAGTTGTCGCACCAGGCGGTTGTACCGTCGGCGCCATCGCTGCGAGCAATCCGTTCGGATCAACAGTCATGCCCGGCAGCAGTCGGTTCTGGGCCGCAACTTTTGAACAGGAAAACGAACTTGGTGATCAGTCGCGCCATCCAGCTCCCGAGACCCTGGCATCTGATCCGTATACAGACAGCAAGATCAGCGGATCACCTGCCACCAACACAACCATCGGCATTGTGGCAACGGATGCCCGCCTGACACCTGCCGAGACGCGCCGGATAGCCATCATGGCACAGGACGGGTACGCGCGTGCAGTTCGGCCCATCCACACGCCGTTTGACGGAGATGTCGTGTTTGCCCTGGCAACCGGTGCCCTCGACCTGCCTGAAGACCAACCGCGTCCGATGATGATTGCCATGCTTGGAGCGCTTGCCGCAGATGCGCTGGCCCGCGCAGTGGCTCGCGGTGTCTACGAAGCATCAACGCTGGGAGATGCGCCCGCCTACCGTGATGTGTTCGGCATCAACCCGGCGTCAGGCTGAAGACCATTGGCACCACGAATGTTGCCAGACCGGCAATGAGCAGTACGCCAATGATGTTGAGGGCAAAGCCGGCACGGATCATCTGCGGGACAGTGACATAGCCTGACGCGAAGACGATGGCATTTGGCGGCGTCGCCACCGGCAACATGAAGGCGCACGATGCGGCCAGTACGGCAGCGACCGCAAGAATGACCGGAGAATGCCCTGTCGCTTCTGCGATTGCCGCGACCACTGGCAGAAGGGCCGCAACTGTCGCTGTGTTGCTTGTGAGTTCGGTCAGGAAGATGACCATGGCCGCCACAGCTAGCACGAAGACGAGAAGCGGTAGGTAGGACAAGGCACCAAGGCCTTCGCCAAGAGCAGCCGCAAGCCCTGTGCTGGAGAAAGCGCCCGCCAGCGCAAGACCACCGCCAAACAGGATCAGGACATCCCAGGAGATGTTTTTTGCATGTGCCCAGTCAAGCAGACGGGCATGGGCGTCTGGGGTTCCGTCATCATCCGCCTCGGTGCTTTTGCCTGCCGGGATGAGGAATAGGGCCAGGGCACCGGCAATCGCAATGCCGGGGTCCGACAGGCCGCTGAGCAGGGGGATGTCATCCAGCAGCGGGCGGAAAAGCCAGAGGATGGCCATGGTGCCAAAGACCATCGCCACCCGCGCCTCCGGTGTTGACATGGGACCGAGTGCGTTCAGCTGCGTGCGCACCTCGTCCTGCCCGTGGGTGATGTCCTCATCCGTTGCGCCAAGGTCAAACCGGTAGACGATCCGTGTCAGGAGGAACCAGACCGTCGGCAGCATGACGATGACCAATGGCATCGCAAGTATCATCCAGCCGGCGAAGGAGACCTCAAATCCGAATTCCTGCGCGAAGAATGCCGCGAAAAGCGCATTGGGCGGTGTGCCGACCAGGGTGGCGATGCCGCCGATGCTGGCGCTGTAGGCGATGGCAAGCATGGTGGCGAGACCGAAGCGCTGTGCATCGCGATGGCTGGCGTGGGGACTGTTGAGAATCACGACGGACACAACGGACGCTGCGATGGGCAGCATCATGATCGTTGTCGCGGTGTTGGAGACCCACATGCTGAGAAACGCCGTCGCCACCATGAAACCGGCGATCAACCGGGTCGGTGAGGCACCGGCGCGCACAGCAATGGAGAGGGCAATCCGGCGGTGGAGATCCCAGCGCTGCATGGCCTGGGCGACCAGAAAGCCACCCATGAACAGGAAAATCAGCGGATGGCCGTAGGAAGCCGCCGTGGGCCGGATGGGCTGGATACCCAGCAACGGAAACGCGACCAGGGGAACAAGTGCTGTTGCGGCAAGCGGGACCGCTTCCGTGGCCCACCAGAACGCCATCAGGGAGGCAACGGCAAGCGTCATCCAGGCTGCTTCCGGCATGCCGTCAGGGGCGCCAATGGCCACAATGGCAATGAAGCTGCCGATCCCGCACAGAAGCCCTGTCAGCCTGTGGCGGGGCGCCGGCCGACCGGCGATTTCGGCGGCGGCAAGAACGTGCGATGCACTCTTGTCTGCTGCAGGCGGCTGGTCCGGCCCTGCCATCTGCTAACGGTCCTGCGCCCTAGCGCACGTAGACGCGTACTTCGTTGGCTGTCACGTCACCGCGCGTTGTTGCTGACAGGCGGATACGGTCAGCGGGCAGGCCCATTTCGTTCATGGTGCGAACAACTGTTTCAGCGTTACGCCGTGACTGGCTCTGCGCCAGCTGCACACGGTCCGGGCTGCCAGCGGACGGGCTGACCGCCACCACATCGAACTGCGCGGCCGGCCGGACTTCCAAGGCCCGGCTGAGCGCAGTGTAAAGCGCCTGCTGATACTGAACATTGGGACGGTCAAACCGGATCGTCACCAGAGCCGGGGATCCGGCGGCGGGCGCCGGGCGGGCCGCCGCAGTTGCTGCGGGCGGCGCGATGTTGGAAACAGCCAGGCCTGAGCCGAACAGCTCACCTGCCTTGATGGCGTTGGCCAGGGTGGTGAGGCTTGAACGCTCATTGGCCACGTAGGTTGTCTGGCGGGCAATATCGTCGCGCAGCTCGGTCAGCAGACGCTCAATGAGCACCGTCGTCTGGCGGGTTTCATCCTGAAGGATGCGCAGCTGGCGGTGATCCTCTTCAATCGCGCCGGACAGGGAGAATGTCGCCTGGGTCGCTTCGAGGAGGTAGTTCGCCGTCGATGCATTTGTCGCGATCTCGGTGGACAGGCCGGACATGGTGTTGATGTCCGCGGAAATGGCGTCCAGTTCAGCCTGGGCAGAGTTCCACTGGGTCACAAGCTCCGGGTTGCCCGGCGTCGTGCCGCGTTGCAGGCGGGACGTGATCGCGCCCTTGGTCTCATGATAGTCGCGGGAATTGGCGGTTGCCCGGGCGCGCGCCGTGTTCACACGGTCCGTCTGAGACACCATCGTGCCCTGCAGGTTGCGCAGTTCGTCGCGCAGGCTTTCAACCTTCGCGCCGACGCTGGTGCCGGTATTGGTGCCGGCTGTCACGCTGAGCGCTTCGAAGCTGCGGGGCGATACGCCGACATCCGTTGTCACGCCGGTGGTGCCTGCCGCATTGGAGGCAGATGTCGTGCTGCCGCCAGAATTGCCGAAGAGGTCTGAGTCCTGAAACGCTGCGCAGCCGCTCAACAGAAGGGCCGCGCCGGTCGCGAGGACCAGCGTGGACATTTTGAGGGAGTGGGCGCGGGGAGCATTGAAAATCTGAGGGGTGGTCATCGCGCGCTCTTGTTACC
>JANQMQ010000017.1 GCA_028279995.1 Candidatus Phaeomarinibacter sp.
CCAGGAAGCAGTGCATGGCCGCCTCCATGATCATGGTTCGGCGCTCTTTTGTTGATCGCTCACGTTTTTTGGCCGGGTTTACGGACCTGTCACTCATGAACTCAATTTCCTTATTGAACGAACGATCGTTCATATATAAATAGGACTCGCTGCGCTGAACGCAACTTTGCCCATCTTAGAACTACGCGCCGGAAAGGGACCAGAATGGCTGAAACGCCAACGGAAGTGGCACCACGGCGCCAATGGCGATGGATCATCCTGTCGCTGATCGTCCTCATGGCTGCCTTCGTCCTAGTGTGGGGCGAGGAGGATATCGCTGATGTAACCCGACTGGATGGTCCGCCACCTGCTCCGGTCGTGACGGTGTCGGAGGTCGTGCCCACCGAGGCGGTTGCCCGCGTGTCGGCTTTTTCAGAGGTACGACCAAGATGGGATGCGGAAATCCGCGCAGCTGTGTCCGGCCGTATCATCGAAGTGCATCAGGGCGCACAGGCAGGTGAACGTGTCAGCGTCGGGGCACCGTTGTTTTCCATTGAAAAAACACAGTATCAGACTGCTGTTGCGGCTGCGGAACTCAACCTTGAAGAAGCCAAGTTGGCGCTTTGGCGGGCAAAGAACGGCGTGACCCTTGCTCGTGCAGAATTCAAACGTGCAGGAACAAAGCCGCCGAATGAACTTGCGCTGCGCCTGCCGCAAAGGCGTATTGCCGAACGCGCAGTAGCATCAGCTGAAGCACAACTTGAGTCTGCCGGGCGGCAACTCGCGGATACCGATGTGTCGGCTCCATTTGCCGGGTACGTTACCCGGCGGATGGCCAGTCTGGGGCAGACGGTGGCTGTCGGGGAGCCTCTCGTTCATCTTTCCGACGACAGCCGCTTTGAACTCGTCGTTGAGCTCAGTCAAGCTGAGTGGGCACTGCTGGATCATCCTATCACGGGGACTTACGCAAACCTGTTCCACCGCGACGGCACAGCTCTTGGGCGGGCTCAGGTGCGTCGCGGCGGCGACTTCCTTGATCCGCAAACGCGCCAACGTCGCATCTTCCTTGAGGTTGCCGAGCCGGGTGACAGCATCCTTGCGGGTGACTTCGTGCGCGTGGCCTTCGATGGGCGGCGTATAGCCGACACGCTTACCATGCCCGAATCTGCTCTCAGTCGAGCTGGCCACGTTTGGCTGGTGACTGCTGAGGACCGGTTGGTTCGCACTGAGCCGCACATTCACTTTCGCGCCGGCGACCAACTCGTTATTGCCGCTCCGGAGGGGCCCGGCCCCTGGCGTGTTGCAGTCACACCGCTCGCTGCCTTCCTCCCCGGCCAACGCGTTACGCCTCAACTTGCCGAGGTTATGTGATGCACGCGCTGACGAGCTGGTTTGTCCGCAACCCTGTTGCCGCCAATCTCCTGATGGCCCTCATCCTCTTTGTGGGCATCCTTACAGTCTTTTCGATCCGTATCGAAGGGTTTCCACGCGTTCCACCGGAAACCGTTGAGATCGCGGTTGAGTATCCAAACGCGACGGCGGAACAGGTCGACCAACTGCTAACCCAGAAGATCGAACAGGGACTTGAAGGGCTGGAAGGCGTTCGCAGTATCACCTCGCAGTCTTCAAATGGTTTGGCACAAGTCTCGGTCCGTCGGGCGGGCGGTGAAGATTTGCAGGAAGTGCTTGATCGCGTGCGGCTACGTGTCGATGGCCTGACCGACCTACCAACCAGAGCACGCCGTCCGGTGATCGAAACGTCAGCGTTCGACTTTCCCGCACTCTATGTGAACCTACATGGCGATACAGATCCTGCGACGTTGCACTCGCTTGCACAGCGCTTAAAGGAGGAGCTTCTGGCGCAACCAGAATTGTCGCGCCTGCAGATCTGGGGACTGATCCCCCGCAAACTGCGCATTGAGGTTGATCCTGAGCGGATACGTCAGTTCGGCTTGACGGCGAGTGATGTGACGGAATCGATCCGGGCCAATTCACTGGACTTTCAGGCCGGACAACTACGCACCCACGGTGGCACGATCTTTCTTCGCGCGGATGATCGTGCGCGGTACGCACCGGACTATGCCGCATTGCCAATCATCGAACGGTCCGATGGCTCGCGGGTAGTGCTGGGTGATCTGGCGGTTGTCGAAGACGGCTTTCTCGAAGGCGACTTCCTGTTCCGCTTCAACGGCGCGCCGACCATCGGCATGGAAGTACTGGTCGGCCAGAAAGAGAACCTGCTTGAGATCAGCCGCGTAGTCCGCGGCGTCGTCGAAAATTTCGAGCCGCAACTGCCACCAACGGTCAGCACTGCGGTTTGGGGCGACAGCGCGGGTTATATCTCCGACCGACTGGCGCTTCTTCGATCCAATGGCGTGCAGGGGTTGATCCTCGTAACTATCATGCTGTCGATCTTTCTGAATGTGCGGCTGGCGTTCTGGGTTGCGATGGGTATTCCCATCGCCGTCATGGGCGCCATCGCCGTATCCGGGTCGCAATTGGTCGATTACTCCCTCAACGACGTCACAACGTTTGGACTGATTATCGCCCTCGGCATCCTGGTAGACGATGCGGTTGTTGTCGGTGAAAGCGTGTTTGAAGAACGGCGCAAGTGTAATGATCCCATCAAAGGCACAGAGCGCGGTGTTGAACGTGTTGCAGTTGCAACCGTGTTTGGCGTCCTGACAACGATTGTGGCTTTCTACCCGATGCTCCTGATCGACAATGCGCTTGGCAAGGTGCTTGCGAGCTTCTCAGGGATTGTCATTCTCGCCCTCATTTTTTCCCTGATCGAAAGCAAGTTCATTCTGCCCGCACATCTGGCCCATACCCGGTTGAATGACGACCGGAGACATATACCCGGCATGCTCTGGGGGCATGTGCAGGATGGGGCACAAGCGGGACTGAATTGGTTTCGCGACCGCATCTACATGCCAGCCCTCGTCCAATCGGTCCGTCATCGATACGCGGTGTTGATCCTCTTTATTGCTTCCGCTTCGGTCGGCCTCGGTTTGATGGCCAAGGGTAAAGTCCACACGGTGTTCTTCCCTGAAGTTCCAGGTCAGGTGATCACTGTGAACCTGGAAATGGATGCGCGCGCGCCGTTCACGCTGACACGCGCCAATATCGACCGCATTGAAAGCGTCGGCAGGTCCCTGAACACTGAGTTTCAGGAACGCACCGGTATGGACGTCCTGCCGATAGAAACCTTCTTCACAGTTATTGAAGGTGCAGGTGGCGCTCAGATCTTTGCCGAAATGCGACCCGTTGCGGAGCGGCCTGACGTGCCAATTCTGGATATCGTGCGTGAATGGCGCGAGCGCGTCGGCTTGGTCGAAGGTGCAACGGAGATCCAATTCACCGGCTCTGAAGCATTGGCCGGGGGGTTTCAGATACGTCTCATTTCGCGAG
>JANQMQ010000020.1 GCA_028279995.1 Candidatus Phaeomarinibacter sp.
CAGCCGGCTCATGGGCGTGGATGAGGCGGGAACCCATGGTGCGTTGCGGGCCCATCTTGGTGAACTGATTGTCCCGATGATTGCCGAACACAACGGACGTGTCGTGAGGCTGATGGGCGACGGCATTCTCGTCGACCTCGCCAGCGCCATCGATGCCGTGGAATGCGGGGCCGCGATTCAGGAAGGCATGGCTCTACGCAATGCCGAGGTGCCTGATGATCGTCAGATTACCTTTCGAATTGGCATCACTCTTGGAGATGTCATCATCGATGGAGATGACATCTATGGTGAGTGTGTAAACGTCGCGGCACGCCTCCAAGAACTCGCCGAGCCAGGTGGTGTCTATATCTCGGGCACGGTTTTCGAGCAGGTGGACGGCAAGGTTGGTGTGAATTTTGTCGATTGGGGCAACCAGCAGATTAAGAATATAGCTAAGCTGGTCCGCGTATACCGCGCCAAACTACTAGACAACTCGTCAACTGCCCAGCGGCGGCCCCTGTTCGATATGCAGGGCGGCAAGGACGTGCCCGTCACTGGTGGCTGCTTGTGTGGTGAGGTGCGTTATGAAATCACCAAGCCATGTATCGAGAACAATTTTTGCCACTGCCGTATTTGTCAAAAGTTCTCCGGTGCCCCCGTGGTTGCAATGTCAACATATCCTGTTGACGCTATTCGATTCACAAAAGGTGAACCGAAGTACTACAAGTCATCTCCGTTTGTCGAGCGCGGGTTCTGTGCCAACTGCGGATCGAGTTTGACATACAGACCGCTGACGCCTTCTGTAACGCCGAACTGGGCGGATTGGATCGTGATACACACTGCGAGCCTGGACAATCCGGAACCCAACGCTCCCGCGTGGCATTTGGGCGTGGAAAGTCAGATGCCCTGGGTCGATATACACCACGCCCCCACCCGGGTACGCTGCCAAGATGCCCCTGACATCGTCGAGGCCTGGGCAGCCTTCAATTTACCGGTACCGTGAACCGCTGCAGGTCTGGGTCAGTCCTTGATGCCGATCCCGCGGCATGGTTGTGCATAGAGCGCCGCCAGGGCCGGTTCATCGGCGAGAACCGCGGGCGCTCCCGGCACGCGCTCTGGATGGAGCCGCCCGGCCTGCCAGACAGCGATGCCGTCGACCGAGACCGTCGCATCGACCAGAGTCCAGGAAATCTCTCCCGGTGCATAGTCACCGCAGGTATGAAAATGAAGAATGCGCGGATTGCCGAAGGCGCCGCCGGACCATCTTTCATAGTGGGCTGCTGCAGCCTGGGTGTAGTCGCTGGCCGGGTGGATGCCGGCGTGCCAGGAGTGCAGGAACCAGGGGTCGAGATCATAACGTTCGGCAATGTCGCGGTAATGCGCCCTGATCTGCGACACCACGTTCTTTGGCCCTTCAAACTCCACGATGCGGTTGTCCTCGACCAGGGCGAAGACATCAGCTTCGAGGGGCAGTGCGTAAGGCTGATAGAACCGCGATCCGGTGCCGGCCAGGAAGCGGCTCAGCGCGACCCGGCCGCGAAAGCCTGCTGCCGTTACGGGCTTGACGATCAGCATCGGGAACCGCCGGACCGTCACTTCGGCAGGCCCGGCCGCACGATCTGTCTGCTTGACCGGAGCACCGGCATAGTCGCTCCCGCGCGGGCAGGTGACCCTGATCTCGGACGCCTCGGCGATGAAAGCGTCGATCGTATCGCGCAGACGGCAAAGGCCGTTATAGCTTGCGGCTGCGAAGTCCGATTGCAGCATTCCCAGGTCCAGGGCATAGCTCATGGCAATGGACTGCCCGGCCAGGTCGCTGCTGAAACGGATCTGATCCCCGGCCCGCGCGAAGAAAACGACATGGTCATAGCCCTTGATCGCGGCAAGTAACGCCTCCTGGTCTTTCTTCGTGTTCAGACCCGGGGCGACTGTCAGGCGTGTGACATCAAGGCCAAGACCGCTTGCCTCTGCAGCCACGCGCTCCGCTGCCCCTTCGTCGTAATAACCGGCCAGCGCCGATTCACCGACGACCAGAAGGCTCTGTCCCGCTTTGACCTTCAGGCAGTCGTTGAGCAGCCGCAGCGGCCCTGCCGAGGCGCTTTGGGCTGTGTCGTTTTGGCGGCTGTCAGGCATCGCTGTCTTTCGCGTAGTAGCCCACAACGTCACCTTCGGTGGTTACGCCCAACCCATTGAGCAGCCGGTTGGCGTAGTTGAAGTAGCCGACGATCTGATTGACCTCCAGGATCTGGCCGTCATCCAGGCCAGCTTCGCGCATGGCCGAGACATCGGACTCCGTCATCGCGCCGGGCGTCAGGGTCAGCTTTCTTGCATAGCGGAGGGCGGACAACTCGCTGCCGTCAAAGCTTCTCTCCGGCGTATCGGCTTTCAGGGCTGTCTCGATGGCGTCGGCGCGCGCTTCGTCGCCGATGAGGTGCCGGGCGTTGGCCCAGTGGTTAGCCAGGGAATAGGGGCAGTCGTTCAGCATTGAGACATAGCTGGCGATGGTTTCCTGGAACCACATCGGCAGCGTGTTCGTATCGTCGTGCAGGGCTGCGCGATAGAGCACCACATGGCCGCGCATGCTGGCCGGGCGCAGGGAATGAACCCGCATCACGTTGTCGACGGTGCCGTGCGGCGTCCGCGCCAAAGCCAGAACCTCTCGCAGGTCTTTATCGGCTTCTTCGTCCGAGAGCATCTTGATCCAGGCTGACATCGCTTACCGGGTCCTTTCGCAGAGAGAATGTGTGAGAAGCCAGACTTCGCCGTAGCATTTAACGCCGAACGGCAACAGCCCTGAAAAAGGGGCGAGTCACTTCTGCCCGATTATTAGGCGTGAGACCGCCTTTGCCTGCTTCCTAAGCAGAATTGAATAGTCGTTATATTACAAATGTTTGTGTACAGCAGACAGGGCTTCCGCGTAATTCTGCGGCTCTGCTTGTTTGAACGTCCAAATGCACAGTTGGCACAGGCCTTGCTGATATCGGCTGTGCAGGGCGTCTAGGGTTCCGGCTGTCGCGGATGTGACGGTGACTGGTCCGAGAGATGCACTCCGGAACATCAGCCGGAGCCACGGCGGGCCAAAATCCCGGGAGATCACTGCAAGAGGTCTGAGGCCGTCTTCAGCAGTCTCCAGTGTTCTCTGCTGTCGACCTCGGAACGGTGAAACGAGATCGGACAGGAGGCTTGGGATGCCGCGACTTATTTCCAGAGCAACGATGGTGGGGCTGCTGTTTGCCGCCTTGGCGACTGTGGTGACGCCGCAGACGGCGCAGGCGGAGAAGAAGGAGAGTTTCCGTATCGCCTGGTCCATCTATGTCGGCTGGATGCCCTGGGCCTACGCCGACGAGATGGGCATCGTGAACAAGTGGGCCGACAAGTACGGTATCGAGATCGAGGTGGTCCAGATCAACGACTACATCGAGTCGATCAACCAGTTCACCGCCGGTGCCTTCGACGGCACCGTGATGACCAACATGGATGCGCTCAGCATCCCGGCCGGCGGCGGACTCGATTCCACGGCCCTGATCATCGGTGACTTTTCCAACGGTAATGATGGCCTGGTGGTCAAAGGTGGCGGGGACATTGCCGCGCTGAAGGACAAGAACGTCAATCTGGTGGAGCTTTCGGTTTCGCACTATCTGCTGGCCCGGGCGCAGGACAGCGTAAAGATGGCGGAGCGGGAGCTGACCGTTGTCAACACCTCCGACGCCGACATGGTTGCGGCCTTCAAGACAGCAGATGTGGAGGCCGTCGTCACCTGGAACCCGTTGTTGAGTGAGATCGCTGCGGAACCCGGCGCAAAGGTGCTCTACACCTCCGCCGATATCCCAGGCGAGATCATCGACCTGATGGTGGTGAACACAGAGGTGCTGAACGACAACCCCGACTTCGGCAAGGCTCTGGTCGGCGCCTGGTACGAGACCATGGCGATCATGTCTGCCGATGACGAGGCCGGCAAAGCGGCGCGGACCTTCATGGGTGAGAAGTCCGGCACCGACTTGGCCGGTTACGAAGCGCAGTTGGCGACCACCAAGATGTTCTACGAGCCGGCGGAAGCCATCGCCTTCGCCAAGAGCGAGGACCTCGTGAAGACCATGGATGTGGTTCGCAATTTCCTCTTCAAGCACGGCATCCTGGGCGAAGGGGCCCCGAGCCCGGACTACGTCGGGATGACCTTCCCCTCAGGCACGACCCTGGGCGATCAGGCCAACGTCAAATTCCGCTTCGATGACAGCTTTATGAGCCTGGCGGCGGAGGGCGCGCTTTAGGCCGGTCGAAGCAAGATCGGGCGGCCCGCGATGGGGAGGG
>JANQMQ010000052.1 GCA_028279995.1 Candidatus Phaeomarinibacter sp.
TGGTGATGCCGATCTCTACCGTGGACAGGAAACGCTCAGGCTTCTCACGCAGCTGCGCGGCCACTTTGGCACCGTTCGCCCGCTGCCCCCCGTCTGCAAGCGACTGCAGCCGGGCGGAACGTGACGAAACGACCGCCATCTCCGACAAGGCGAAGAAGCCGTTAAGTCCAACCAGAGCTAGTAGAATAAAGATGTCGAGTGCCATCGGGAATCCAAGCCGACCCTATCCATGTAATATAGGGCGTTGTAACGTGATTTGCTCGTTTTTGCGGGCATGCCCGCCACACGATGAGCGGGAGGCTCGTGGAAATGCCTGCAAATCACACACTTGTTCCTATCCTGTTCCGGCCCGCGACGCCACAAGATCGAGCAGAAATCACAGAATTGTGGGCTGCCTGCGGCCTGACACGCCCCTGGAATGACCCGGCTTCTGATTTCGATTTTGCGCTTTCAGGCCCCGCGTCGACAATTCTGGCTGGGACGGCGGAGGATCAGATAATTGCCAGCGCTATGGTTGGGCATGATGGTCACAGGGGATGCGTCTACTATGTGAGTGTCCATCCAGATCACCAAGGCAGAGGCTTGGGCCAACTGCTAATGAATGAAGCAGAAACATGGCTTAGAGATCGTGGCGTTCCGAAATTGAACCTGATTGTGCGATCCGAAAATGAGCAGGTTGTCGGATTCTATGAGTCCATTGGCTATCTGGCCGAGCCCAATACGCAAATGGGGAAACGCCTGGACACGCGATAGAAGCGATCCTGCATCGGCATATCAAAACAGCGACATCTGGGTGTCCGGTCCTGGCTTGCCTTGCTCGCCCGCCTGTTCCGGATCCACTCCCTCCTGAAGTGTTGCATCGTCATTGGCAACCGAGTTCACCCGCCGTGATACCGGCACGGCATCCAACAGATCATCCGGCGCGGGAACAAGGAGATCCTGAGCGTTTCCAGTGAGTGTCTCGGAAGTATCAAGCCAGGTTTCCCAGTCGGCCTGGTCAAGGACCACCGGCATGCGGCTATGTAGCGGTGCCAGAGTCGCATTGGCGCACGTTGTGATGATGCTGCAACTCTCCAGTTCCGAGCCCTCCGCGGACTGCCAATGTTCCCAGATTCCGGCGAATGCCATGGGAGAGCGATCGCAGCGTCTGATCAGATAGGGCTGCTTCGGTTGGACTGCATCAGCCTTCCATTCATAGAATCCATCGGCGGGAACCAGACACCGGCGGCGTTTGAAGGCCGATCTGAATGCCGGTTTTTCGGCGACTGTCTCACCGCGCGCGTTGAAAAGCGGCTTGGGACCGACCTCACGCGCCCAGTCCGGCACCAACCCCCATCGTACAAGGGCAAACTGCCTTATGCCCTGCCCCCGGGACCGCACGATGGGAACAGGCTGAGTCGGGGCAATGTTCCAACGGGGAGGGAAGTTTGGAAGCTCGGGGTATCCGAACAGGTCACGCATCGCATCGGGGGGCGTGGTGATGGCATATCGTCCGCACATGGGGCGGGATAGTATGCATGGACCGTTAACTGCTCCAGTGGCAAAAGGGCATTCTGGACTGACCTATCATGT
>JANQMQ010000055.1 GCA_028279995.1 Candidatus Phaeomarinibacter sp.
ACTTCAGGTGAACTCACAACCGCCGGCGCGGTGACCTGCAAGCAGCGGGCCTTCAGCCTGCGGGCAAGCAGAGACGCACAAAACTCAGGTGAAAAGTCGAACGTCGACGTCGTGCCGCCGGTAAGCTGCGCGACCGTCAGATCAGCGATCGAGGGGTCGGTCACTGCCTCGGCAAGGGCGAGGACCGTATGCCCCCAGGCCACGCCAACGGTAGCGCCGGACCTGAGGCGGGAGGCGAGAAACTCCGCCCCGGCACGGCCAATGCGCTGAACGATCGTTGCATTGCCGTCCTCCGCGTTCGGGGTGGGCACCACAAGCGTGCCTTGAAGCCCGAACCTGGTGGTGATCTCCTCTGACAATTCAATGGCGCTGAGCCAAGCGGGGTCGATCCGGACAGACACAACGCCTCGATCGCGTGCGTCGGAGATATAGGCGTTGACCGTGGCACGCGAGACCCCCATCGCCTTACCGATGTCGGCCTGGGTCATGTTCTCCCGATAGTACAGCCAGGCGGCCCAGATGGCTGGGTCACCTCGGAAGCGCATGGGCACGGGCGCAGGGCCATCTTCCGCCGAACGGGCCGTTGTTCTCAAGCGATCGACGCGTGGTGCTGCTTTACGGTTGACATTTGTCAGCATGGACAGAATCATGTCACATCTTAGGGTGAAAAACCAGTACGGGAGAACTGTTTTCACACTTTGACGTTTGAAGGTCGTTTTCACGTAACGGATGAAGCCCGCAAGCGCCCTTTGAGGTGCGTTCACGCTGCCATTTGCGCCCAGCTTTGGCGAGGAATGGACCCGGCGTTTTCATGAAAACGAGAATCAGGCACGTGGCTTGCTGCTGTCCGGGCGGGCAGCGGCCGAACCAAGCTGTAGGGAGGAACTAGAATGACCAAATACACCATGCGACCCAGCGGCCTGATGATGCCGCGCCGCCGCGTTCTGAAAGGTATGGGTGCCCTGACGGCGGCGTCGGCAATGTCGATGCCGGTAACCAATCGCGCCTTCGGGACGGAGCCTCACCCGCTCACCGGCCGCAGGATCGACATGAACATTTTGGGGATTGCAGGCTGGCTGCCGTCTTCGCTGTCGGTGGCGATGACGCCGCTGTTCAACGACTACGTCCAGGATCGCTTTGGCTACGAGGTGGAGTTCGCATTCGCGGAAGCGCCGTTTGCCGACCTGTTCCAGCGCGCGGCAACCTCGCTTGCCACCCGCAGCCAAGAGTTCAACATCATCATTTCCGACAGCCAGTGGATTGGCGCGCTCGCCGAGCCCGGCTGGATCCTGCAGCTCAATGACGTGATCGCGGCCAATCCGGGCCTGGACATTGACTGGTATTCGCAGACCGTCGTTGACACATACATGGTCTATCCCGACGGCTCGGACAACATCTGGGGCCTGCCGCAGGAAGGCGACACGATCGCCCTGTTCATTCGCAAGGACATGCTGCACGACGAGGCCGAGAAATCCGCCTTCCAGCAACAGTACGGCATGCCACTGCCTCAGACCTTCGAGGACTTCGAAGACCTGACGATGACCGACTTCGAGAAGGTCGCCGAATTTTTCAACCGGCCCGACGAAGAGATGTGGGGCACGGCCATGCAGTACAGCCGCGTCTATGACTTCGTGACCTGTTATCTGTATCCGTTCATGTTCAGCCAGGGCGGCGATATCTGGGATCCGGCAACCGGCCAGGTCGAAGGCATCCTGAACTCTGACATCAACGCCACGGCGATGACGCAGATGAAGGATTGGCTGAGATATCAGCCACCGGGTGCGACGAACTTCGGCATTGCCGAGCAGATCGACGTGTTTACCACCGGCAAGGTCTTTTCATGCTTCCAGTGGGCCGCGGTTGGTCTGGCCATGATCACCGAACAGATGGCGGCCAATGACCAGGTGATGGTCGTTCCGCCACCCAAGCACGGGACCGGCGCTGATGCGCGGCGCGTCTACACGATGGGTGGCCAGCCCTGGGTGATCAACGCCTACAACGACGAAGAAAAGATGCGCGTTGCCATCGATTTCATGAACTGGTGGTATCTGCCCGAAACAACGCTGGAGTTCGCGCGCCGCGGCGGCAACCCCGCCGACCGTCCGACGCTGACCGCCCCGGGCTTCGACGACATCAATCCTTGGAACCGGGCCTACAAGTACATGCTGGAGCCCGGCCGGTCGCGCGACTTCTGGCATCATCCCAGATATGCCGAGATGCTCGCCGTCCAGCAGGAGGCGTTCACGTCATACATGACCGGGCAGACCGCTGACCCGATGCAGGCGCTCAACTACGCAGCCTGCAACCAGCAGCAGATTCTGTACGATGCAGGTACGGCTACGACGGCTCCCAGCCGGTCGTGTATCGCGGCAACCCTGTAGGCGGCAAAACCCTGGTGCGCGGTGCCCTCCTCCCGGGCTCGCGCACCATCGGGTCCGCGGCGGTTCCTTCTCACCCGATCCGACGCGCGGTCATCATGTGATTGCGCGCCAGACCAACAACAGTCCTCGCCAGCATCTTATGTGTAGAGTCGGTAAGCAAGCCCGCAAGGATTCGGCCTGACCATGGAGCGGCTTGCGCGCATGCTTGATGACCGGCGAACGCTTGTGTTCGTTCTGCTGGCACCCGTTCTGTCGTTCTTCATCGTATTCAACACGATCCCGACATTATGGCTGTTGGGATTGTCGTTTTATGACTACTCGCTGACCTCCGGCATGCCGCCGGAGTATGTCGGCTTCAGGAACTTCGTCCAGATCTTCTTCAACCGGAACGGCATCTGGGGCGATCTGTCCCGGACGTTCATCTTTGTTGCCTGTGCGGTCTCGATCCAGACGCTGCTGGGCTTGGCTCTGGGCTTTCTGTTCTGGGGTTCAAAGAACATGCCTGGCCGGCGTTTGGCGTTGACGTTGCTGTTCACGCCAATGGTCCTCACACCGGTCGCAACGGGCACTTTTTGGCGCTTTATCTACGACCCGACATTTGGCGCCTTGAACGCGATCATGGGCGTGTTTGGCGTCACCGAGCCGATCAACTTTCTTGGTGATCCCGCTTTTGCCTATTGGGCCGTTCTAGCGGTCGATTGCTGGATGTGGACGCCCTTCATGACCCTGATGGCGCTCGCCGCATTGGGATCGGTGCCCAAGGCCGAGCTGGAAGCGGCGGAAATCGATCGGCTGACATGGTTTGAACAGCTGCGCCTGATCGTCTGGCATCATGGCAAGTTCATCTTGATGCTGGGCATGCTGTTGCGCACCATCGACAGCTTCAAGACGCTGGACCTGATCATCCCGATGACCAATGGTGGCCCCGGCCAGCAGACCAGGCTGGTTGCGGTCGAACTGAACAAGCAGGCCTTCCAGAGCTTCAACATGGGCTGGTCATCGGCCTATGCGGTGCTGCTCCTGCTGATCTCGATCGCCATGACGTCGGTCTTCATCCACGTGCTCAATCTGAGACGACGGAGGGAGCGCTCATGATCTCGGACCGTATCAAGAATGGTGCCTACTACACGCTGTTGTGGGCCGTCTCGCTGCTGTTCTTCACACCGGTCGCGTGGATCATCATGTCGTCGTTCAAAACGCGCGAAGAGATCCTTGCCACGCCGCCAACCGTCATCTTCACACCGACACTGGACAATTACGTCGAGCTGTTCACGCAGAACCAGAACTTCGTCCAGCAACTCATCAACTCGGTGGTGATGTCCTTGAGCGCGGTGGTGATTGCCGTCTTGGTGTCCTTTCTCGCAGCCTTTTGCTTCTCGCGCTTCAAGCCCAAGGGCACCAACTTCCTGATGTTCATCTTGCTGTCCATCCGGATGCTTCCGGGCCCGGCGGTGATCCTGCCCG
>JANQMQ010000058.1 GCA_028279995.1 Candidatus Phaeomarinibacter sp.
GCCGCCAGCGGCAGCAGCAGAAGCTCAAAACGGACGGTACGTTCGCGCATGCTCTCGGCTGCGAACTCGACAAGGACCGGTTCAGCGTTGCCGACAACACGTTCAAGAAGGCTCGTGACCGTTACCCGGCTTTCGCCGTGCCACAGTGAGGAGAATTCCTCGGCGCGCAGTTCAAAACCATAGTTGGCACACAAGGCCGTACCCGCGAGGCGAAAGGTAAACACGCCCGGACGCTCGAGTTCCAGAATGAACATCTCCGGCAGATGCCGCTTGATGTCACGCGGTTGGATTTCATCGCGCCGGGGAGCCTGGCGTCCGGCGGACAACCGGTACCAGTAAGCAAGTAGATCGCGGGCGGCTCGCGTTTTGGTCATTGGATACGCGCTCTTTTGGTGGACTGCTTCTCGATGTGTCCCGAAGAAGCATCCTGGGTTGATCCGGTGGGCTTATCCGGGACAGGCACCGTGCCGCTGCGGCACAGTTCCGCCCGAAATGGGCCTCTTGGACGTAAAAGAGCACGCGCCATGCCAGCCGCGCGGCGAACCGTGGGCGGGCAGGGGATAAGAGTGATTTTTCTGTGGAGAAGTCAGAAAAGCTCGGAAATCCGCAGATTTCCGATCAGTCGTCGTGTTTGCCCGGATGCCGGGTGATGCCGTCGGGCGGGGTTACAACCACGGACTTATAGTAAACGGGTTCGTCCGTTGCGGTGTCGATGATCCGGACCTCGAGGGGCGCCCCGGTCTCCGCGCTGTTGAAACGGATGGGAGCCGGTGTCTCACCGGCGGTCTTCCAGCGATTGCCCCATTGGGCCAGCGCCATCAGGGCCGTGCCCAGTTCCTTGCCCTTTTGAGTGAGCACATACTCGTAGCGGGGCGGGCGGTCCTGGTACTGCACACGCTCGAGGATGCCGTGGGCCTCAAGATGTCTCAGGCGGCGGGTCAGGATGTTTCGGGCGATGCCCAGCCGTTCCCTGAAGTCCTCGAAGCGCCGATATCCTGTCAGGGCTTCGCGAATGATGAGCATGGTCCACCATTCACCGATGATCTCGAGTGAACTGGCGAGCGTGCAATCAGAGTTGGCAAAACTGGTCCGGCGCACCCATGTATCTCCTGAACGGCCATTTCCCTCAGCTTTTTGAGGGTAAACAAAGTCGAGTACGTTGCATCAAGCAACTGACTATGACAACCTAAGTTGCGTGGTGCAACTGACTATCCGGATTCCAAGGTGGTCCGGTTCCGGTTTGCCAGCGTAACTGGAGTGACTGTCGGCGGATTGTATCGCCGGTCGGTAAAGTGGGTGGGGTGAGAGCGTGAACAGACCTCTTTTGTTGGGCGTCGCCGTCTTGCTGGTTGCAGGCGCAACGGTTTTCTTTTTCAGCGGCGCGCCGGATGCCATCAGCCAGAGCATTGACCGTGACCGGTTGCTGCCGGTCGTCACTGCAAAAGTCGAAATGCTGGACACCTATGATGTACAGGCCCGCTATGCCGGGCGCATCAACGCCAGCCGGTCCAGCAATCTTGGTTTTGAGCGCCCCGGGCTTCTTTCGTCTGTTGCTGTTGATGAAGGCGCGGTGGTGAAGGAGGGTGACGTTCTTGCGTCGCTTGATACCCGCAGCCTCAAGGCGCAGCTTGCCCAGGCCAAGGCCCAGGCGAGCGAGGCAAGTGCGCGTCTGTCCCTTTCCAATGTGACGGTTGAGCGGCAGAAGAAACTCCTGGAACGCAAAAACGTATCGCAGCAGCGATATGACGAGGCCCGTTTCGAGCGGCAGGCCGTCTCTGCCCAACTCGCCGCTGCACGTGCCAGCATTCAGGCCCTAGAAGTTGCTGTCGAGCTTGCCTCCATTCGCGCACCCTATGACGGCCACGTGGTGGCACGCATGGTCGACGAGGGCACCGTGGTCAATGCCGGGCAACCGATTTTCCGCCTGCTCGAGAGTGCCAAGCTTGAAGCCCATATCGGTATCCCACCGGCTTCCCTCGAAAGTCTTGATGAAGGCGCGATCTATCAGATGGACGTGCGCGGCCAGTTGTATCCCGCCGTCCTGTCGCAGGTGGTTTCCGAGGTCGATCCGGAGACCCGCACGGTCAATGCCATCTTCATTGTTGAGGCGCCGTTTGCGGATGTGCGGGCAGGGGAGTTGGCGCGGGTGGGTCTTACCCAACGGGTGACGGAAACAGGTTTCTGGGTGCCGCTGGAAGCACTGACCGAGGGACGTCGTGGCTTGTGGGCGCTCTTTGTTGTGGCGCCTGACACGGCAACAGGTGACGCTTCTGCACAGGCGCCAAAGAATTCCGGCGTTGCAGAACGGCGCACCGTCCAGCTTCTCCACACGGAAGCGGATCGTGCCTTCGTGCGCGGCACGCTTGAAGATGGTGAGGCCTTCATCGTCGAAGGTACCCACAGGCTTGCACCGGGCCAGCGTGTCCGCATTGTTGATGCGCCGCCGGCCAACAGTTCTGCCCAAGTCAGCCAGACACGTGTCCAGTAGCGATCAGTAGGAAAGCAGCACGCCTATGTGGTCCAATCTCTTTTATCGGAACCCGCGCCTGACAGCCCTGACACTGGGTTTGATCATCATTGCGGGCTGGCTTGCTTTCTCCAGCCTTGGCCGTCAGGAAGACCCGGCCCTGACGCGGCGCTTTGCAACAGTGGTGACATTCCTGCCGGGGGCTGATGCCCTGCGCATGGAAAGCCTGATTTCCGAACCGATCGAAGAGCGCCTTCGGGAAGTGCCGGAAATCAAGGAAGTGAATTCGGACTCGCGTGCCGGTACCTCCCTCGTTCGCATCGAACTGCATGACTATGTGATGGTGCCGGACCAGATCTGGTCGAAGGCGCGCAACAAGCTCACCGAAGCGGAAGCGGATCTGCCGCCCGGGGCCACCAAGCCGGACCTGCAGGACAGATCGTCCACGGCTGTTACCGTCGTCGTGGGGCTGGTCTGGGACCAGGAGGGTGACCCTCAGGTTGATATCCTGACGCGGCTGGCCGACGATCTGGGCGATCGTCTCCTCAACATTCCCGGCACACGCGAAACCGATCTGTACGGTGAAGCCGAAGAAGAAGTACTTGTCACTCTTGATGCGGTCGCGGTGTCCTCCCTCAATCTCAGTGTGGCGGAAATCTCCCGTGCCATCAGTCTGGCGGATGCGAAAGTGTCGGCCGGGCAGATCCGCAATTCGGTCAATGATTTGTCGATCGAGGTCACCGGTGAGCTGCAGAGCATCACGCAGATTGCCGACATTCCCATCAAACAGCGACCCAACGGCCAGATCGTCCGTCTACGTGACATAGCGACCGTTACCAAGGGCGTGCGTGATCCCCCGCGCAGCCTCGCGCTGGTGCGCGGCGAACGTGGTGTCATGGTTTCGGCCGAGATGGAGGCCGGCGGTCGCGTGGACTTGTGGTCCATCCGTGCCGAACAGATCCTTGACGACTTCGAAGCCGAGCTGCCGCGTGGCATCAAGCAGGTCGTTGTCTTTGACCAGAACGTCTATACCTCTGCGCGCCTCGTCGAGCTTGGCTCCAACATGCTGCTTGGTGCGGCCATTGTGTTGGGCGTGCTGCTAGTGACGCTCGGCTGGAAGTCGGCGCTGCTCGTCGGTGCCGCCCTGCCTCTGTCCGTGCTGATGGTCTTCATCGGCTACAACCTGATTGGCATGCCGCTGCACCAGACGTCCATGGTGGGCATCATCGTGTCGCTTGGTCTGCTGATCGACAACGCGATTGTTGTGGTCGATGACTTCAACGCTGCGCGCAAGAACGGGGCGAGTCCGGGTGAGGCGATATCGGAAACGATCTCGCATCTCTTCGTGCCGCTGTTTGCCTCGACGCTGACCACATGCTTGGCCTTCGCGCCCATCTTCCTGGCGCCCGGTGGTGCCGGTGAGTTCGTGGGGCCGCTTGCCATCGGCGTGATCATGGCGCTGGCAAGCTCGTTCTTCCTGGCCATGACCGTGATCCCGGCCATCGCCGGCTTCGTGTCGAGCGACGATGACGCAGATACGCACCGCGAGCACACCTGGTGGAAGGACGGCTATGTCAATCGTGAGCTCGCGGACCTGTACCGTCGCAGCATCCGGCTGATCCTCCGTGTGCCCATCATCGGTGTTGCTGTGGCCGTTGTGCTGCCGATCTTCGGCTTCATGATGGCCGGCACACTGGAAAACCAGTTCTTCCCGGCCAATGACCGGGACATGTTCCAGGTGCAGGTCTTCCTGCCTGCGCAGGCCTCTTTGGATGAGACCCGTGCCGAAGTCGAAAAGATCCGTGAGCGTCTCAACAGCCACGAGTCTGTCCTCGACAGCTACTGGGTCATTGGCGATCCGGCACCGCGTGTCTTCTACACCATGACCAACTCTTCTGAAGGGCTTGCGTCCTATGCCGGTGCCTTCGTGCGCACCACATCAGGGGATGCAACGCTCAAATATCTGCCGGAAATCCAGAACGACCTGCGCAATGCGTTCCCCAACGCCACCATTCTGGCGGTGCCGTTCGAGCAGGGGCCGCCCGCCGACGCGCCGCTTGAAGTGCGTGTCGTGGGGCCGGACGTGGATGTTCTGCGTGCGGAAGGGGAGAAGCTGCGGGCGATCATGCATCGTACCTCCGGCGTCACCTATACGATTGCCAAGCTTTCCGGCGGCCAGCCGAAACTGAGCGTCATCACCAATGAGGACGAGGCCAAGAACGCCGGTCTGCAGGCGGTCGACATCGCCCGCTCGCTGGACTCCTCCTTTGAAGGCTCCGTCGGTGGTTCGGTCGTGGAAGCAACGGAAGAACTTCCGGTGCGGGTGCGTGTTGGTGATGGCGGACGCGGTGAGATCAGCGACATTCGATCAGAGTATATTCTACCCACCGTTCGCGGTCCGTTGACGGACAATGGTCTGCCAGGCGTGCCGCTCACAGCCATCGCGGATATCGGTCTGGTGCCGGAGCTTG
>JANQMQ010000061.1 GCA_028279995.1 Candidatus Phaeomarinibacter sp.
CGCCATGGGGCCAGACCGCCACCCAAGTTACTGACCGGACAGATGATGCACTCATTGGTGATGCGTACTTCTCATTCGACACTTGGCCGCGGCCCGCTGCGCCCCTTGCTGCGCGGACTGGCGCTGCTGGCAGCTCTTGCACTGGCCGCCTGTGGCGGTGCCGACAGTGAGGATCTGGCGTATGAAGAGCGTCCGGTAAATGAGCTCTACAATGAAGCCATTGACGAGCTGGAGGGCGGCAACTACCGGGCCGCAGCGCCGCTGTTTGACGAAGTCGAACGCCAGCACCCCTATTCCATATGGGCTCGGCGCGCGATCCTGATGGCGGCGTTCTGCCACTATCAGGTCAATGACTATGACAGTGCCGTCATTGCAGCCCAGCGCTTCATCGCGCTCCATCCCGGCAACCCCAATGTGGGGTACGCGTACTATCTTGTAGCCCTGTCTTTCTATGAACAGATTACCGATGTGGCTCGGGATCAGCGCGTGACGGAACGTGCGTTGCGCGGGCTGCAGGAAGTCGTCCGCCGTTTTCCGGACAGCGAGTATGCCCGTGATGCCCGCCTGAAGGTGGATCTGACCTTCGATCACCTTGCCGGCAAGGAAATGCATATCGGTCGGTGGTATCTGGAGCGGGAGCAGTATGTTGCGGCAATCAACCGCTTTCGCAAGGTTATCACCCGCTATCAGACAACGACGCACACAGCTGAAGCACTGCACCGGCTTTCTGAGGCCTATATGGCGCTTGGCATTGTTCACGAGGCGCAGACAGCGGCAGCGGTGCTTGGCTACAACTATCCGGGCAGCGAGTGGTATGAGTATTCCTATGCGCTGCTCGCCAATGATGGGTTGCAGCCGTTCGAAGACGACGCGTCCTGGATCAGCCGTGCCTGGAACAGCGTCTTCTAGACGCCAACCGCGAAGGTAGCACCCATGCTATCGGCTCTGTCCATCCGTGACATCGTTCTGATCGAAACACTTGACCTGAAACTCGACAAGGGTCTCAGCGGCCTCACCGGCGAAACCGGCGCGGGCAAGTCGATCCTGCTCGATTCATTGGGGCTTGCGACCGGCGCCCGTGCGGATGCCGGCCTTGTGCGCGCGGGTGCCAAACAGGGCAGTGCGACCGCTATCTTCGATATGCCCGACAATGACAATGTCAGGGCTCTTCTTGATGAGGCAGGCATTGAGCATGAGGGCGAACTCGTTTTACGCCGTGTGCAGACGAGTGACGGTCGTACCCGGGCTTTTGTGAATGACCAGCCGGTATCCGTGACGCTCATTCGTCAGCTTGGAGACATGCTGGTTGAGGTGCATGGCCAGCATGACACCCATGGCCTGCTGGATGTCGGCACCCATCGGGGCATGCTCGATGCCTATGGCGGCCTTGAGGACAAGGCAGGTGAACTCAAAGCGGTTCACGCAAAGTGGCGCGACCTGCAGGAAGACCTGAAACGCCTGACAGAGGAGATTGAACGGGCGCAGGCTGATGCAGACTATCTGCGCGTGGCTGTGGGCGAGCTCAATGAGCTGTCGCCTGAACCGGGTGAAGAGGTCGCGCTGGCGGACGAACGCACCTTGATGATGAGTGCGGAGAAGATTTCGTCGGACCTGACCGAGGCGCTGGACATTCTTGAAAACGACGGTGGCATTGAGACGCGCCTTTCCTCGGCATTGCGGCGGCTGGAGGGGCAGCGTGAGAATGCGGCGGGCCGCCTGGACGCTGCCGTATCATCTCTGGACCGCGCCATTGTGGAGTCCGCCGAAGCGCGGGACCAGGTCCGGTCTGCGCTTTCCACACTCGAGTTTGACCCTGACCGGCTGGAAACAGTTGAGAGCCGGCTGTTTGCGCTGCGTGCAGCGGCACGCAAACATAGCTGCTCCGTTGAGGACCTGCCGCGCGTGGCCGCCAGTCTTGCGGCGCGTCTGGGCGACATTGATGGGGGTGAGGGGCGGCTGAATGACGTTCGTCAGTCGGTTGAAAAAGCGCGCGACGCGTATATTGCAAAGGCCAAGGCGTTGTCGTCTGCCCGCAAGGCTGCCGCAAAGAAGCTCGACAAGG
>JANQMQ010000101.1 GCA_028279995.1 Candidatus Phaeomarinibacter sp.
CGGGCAGAGTTGCCCGTGCATAGGAACAGAACGTTATAGGTGTCAGTCATGGTGCAACTCCCCGTTTGCGCGGCCGACAGATGTGATGTCAGCAACAACCGATGCTTTTGCCGGCCACTGGCATTGGTGTGTACGTTTCGACTGCTGAAGATGAGTCAGCATCCGCACTCTGATCATTCTCTTGCGACGCGTTCATGACAGTCTTTTCACCGGTGGGCCCGTCACCGAACCGATCGATAATCTCGCTGGTGAGAAACGCCTCCCAACCAAGACCTGCCGGGTCAGTGACCCAGCTCTTCTCGGACCTGGCGTAGCAGCACTCGGTTTTGCCTTCCTCACGCACATCATCGGAAGCAGCTTCAAAGCGCTCATACAAAGATTGCAGGCCAGCCTCGTCCTCTGTCTGGATGCCCAGATGATCGACCCCGGCGGCAGCAGCACCCTCATTGGCCACAAAGTTCACCCGCGGATCTTCAAGCATCCACTTGGCATAGCCCGGACGCACTACCGACGGGTCGGCGCCGAACATGGCCGCGTAGAACATCTTGGCTTCTTCGATGTCGGGAACGGTGACAGATACATGCAAACGGTTCATCGCCTTGTCTCCTTCAAATGTGCTTAGGCAGATTCAGTTTCGCGGACAGATGTGCTGACACAGACGCCGCAGCGTCCTTCGCAGCAGTCCTCAAGAAGGAAGTTGGCGATCGCCGACACCTTCTCGAACTGAACCCGGTAAATGATCGAGCGTCCGTCCTTGCGGCTCACCAGAAGCCCGGCCCGCGCCAGTTCCTTGAGATGGAACGACAGGGTCGCCGGTGCGATCCCCATGCGGGACGCAATTTCCCCTGCAGGAAGACCACCCTTGGCAGGGTCCGGATCATGCGCTTTCACCAGCAGACGAAACACGTCGAGACGGGTCTCCTGAGCAAGGGCGGCAAAGACATCAACTGCATCAATCGTTTTCATATTTCGAATATGGTTGAAATATAAAAATAAACAAGTCTTTTCTTGTACAACGAATAAGAGGTCACCGAGCAGGCAAAAACCGTTGCAAATCCTCGACTCTAAGCCGCGCACTCTCTAAAATTGCACGAAGTAGAAACCGGGTGCGCATGGCCCGGTTCAGTGTAACCTCGGGGGGGCCGCGTGCAGATCAACCTAAGACGGCCGCAACCGGTCTGGCTGCGGGCTGGGCTAATTTCACTTGCAATCGCATGTGCCATGAGCGGGGCTGCCAAAGCGCAAACACTGCTCAGCAATATACGAGTCGCCGACCCCTACGGCGTTCTGCAGGCACTTGGCGGCACAAACATCGGTCAGCCGACACTTGCCGACCTGGTCGCCATCAACAATGCCATTCTTCTTCAGCAGCAGCAGCGTGGAGCGGGACCTGTTCTGCTGCAGCCGCTGGGAGGTATTCGGTTGCTGCCGCCGTCATCAAGGTTCCCGGCCAATTCGCTCGGCGCACTTCTCTTCAACCCGCAACAGGGGGAACCGATTTCCGAAGCACTACTCAGCGTTCCTTCAACATTTGAGAACGCCACCGTATTTTTCGGACTATTCGGTCTTGAACCTGAGGCACGCAGCAGAGCGCTTGAACGCTTGGCCGCTATCCCCGCTGCTGGGCAGGGGTCAGGTGGCTTCACACACGCAACCAACCTCTCCAGTCAACTGGGGCAACGGCTCGCAAGCTTGCGGACCAACGGCGACACATCCTTTGCTGCGCTCCAACTCGCGGGAACGCAATTGGCGTCTTCAGGCACTGATCCGGCTTCAATCGTCACTGCGTACGAGCGCGCAGTCGCGGCAGCAGACGGATTTCCCCTGGTCACGGGATTTGCCCTGCCGGATGAGATTGGCGTTTTCATATCCGGCAGCGCCAGTTTCGGGGACACCGATACCCAGGGCGGCACGGAAGACTTCACAACAGGGTCTGCGACTGCCGGTGTCGACTACCGAATTACCCCAACCATCGTCGTTGGCATTGCAGGCACGTATAGCCAGACCCGGACGGATGTGTCTTTCGGTGGCGACTCGGAAGGCTTCACCGCAGGCGGCAGCCTCTATGGCACCTGGTACCGGAATAATTGGTACACGGATGCCTATGCCGGCTTCGCCGCAACGAGTACCGACATCCGGCGTGTGACGCCGATCGGAGCAACATCTCTGGAAGCAACGGCAGATACTCAAGGGACAGTGCTGACAGGTGGTGTGCGTGTTGGGCGCAACTATGAAGCAGGCAACTTCGTTGTTGGACCCTTCGCCGCCATTGACTATGTGCGCAACCGGACCGATGCCTATACCGAGACTGGCGCAGGGGCCTTCTCCCTGGCTGTCCCTGAAACCACCGCAACATCCCTGCAATCGACTTTGGGTGCCCAGGCCGCGATAACTTTCAGCATCGGCGGCAGTGACATTGCGCCGTACGCAAAGGCAGCGTGGGTACATGAGTTCCATGATGACGCGCCTGTCACGACCGTGGCTTTCACTGGGGCACCGACCACAACTTTCCAAAGTGTCGGCCGGTCAACCGAAGCAAACTGGGCGCAGATCGGCGGCGGTATATCCGCACGCATGGATAACCATCTGCTTCTCAATCTCGGCGCAAACACGGATATTGGCCGCGGCGACGTTCGTCGGACTCAGATATCCCTTTCGCTGCGCGCCACATTCTAGAAGCTATTCAGGTTGAAGGATTTCGATGCGGTTGCCGAACGGGTCCGCCACAAAAAAGCGACGGAAGCCTTCGAGCGCGGCGTCGTCCTTTACGTCGACACCGCCTGCTATCATGCGGTCGCGAATGGTCGCAAGGTCTGACACCTGGAAGGCGGGATGGGCCTTTTTGGCAGGGCGAAAATCCGCTTCGACACCCAGATGCACCCGAATGTTGCCGCTCTCAAACCAGCAGCCGCCACGCTTGGCCAGCTCTGCCGGTTTGGGCACCTCCGGAATACCCAACAGTTCGCCATAAAACCGCCGCGCCGCATCTTCCTCGTCCTGTGGCATGGCCAGTTGAACGTGATGCAGCGCGGTGATTGTCATGTCGGTCTCTCTGAGCAGTTAAACCTGCCGCTCAACCATCATCTTCTTGATCTCGGCAATTGCCTTGGCCGGCGACAGGCCTTTCGGGCACGCCTTGGCGCAGTTCATGATGGTGTGGCAGCGATAAAGCCGGAACGGATCTTCCAGATTGTCCAGACGCTCGCCCTTGGCTTCGTCACGGCTGTCCGCCAGCCAGCGATAGGCCTGCAGCAGCGCGGCCGGACCAAGATAGCGGTCCTGGTTCCACCAATAGCTCGGGCACGCGGTCGAACAGCACGCACACAGAATGCACTCATAGAGCCCATCAAGCTTTTCACGGTCCTCACGGGACTGCTTCCACTCCTTTTCAGGTGCAGGCGTGTCCGTCTTCAGATACGGCTCGATGGATGCATGCTGGGCATAGAAGTTGGTGAGATCCGGCACCAGGTCCTTCACCACCTGCATCTGCGGCAGCGGATAGATGGCAACCGTGCCCGACACATCGTCGATGGCCTTGGTGCAGGCCAGCGTGTTGGTGCCGTCAATGTTCATGGCGCAGGACCCGCAGATACCTTCGCGGCAGGAGCGCCGGAATGTGAGCGTCGAATCCATTTCGTTTTTGATCTTGATGAGCGCGTCGAGCACCATCGGACCACAGGTGGACAGGTCCACCTTGTAGGTGTCCACCCGCGGGTTCTCATCGTCATCCGGCGACCAGCGATAGACCTTGAAGGTCTTGACCTTCTTCGCACCCTTGGGCGCGGGGTAGGTCTTGCCCTTGCCGTTGACCTTGGAGTTACGCGGCAGCGTCAGCTGAACCATGGTTCAAAGTCCTCTTTACGCTTAATAGACACGCGCCTTGGGCGCGATGTACTGAACGTCATTGCTCATGGTGTAGGAGTGCACCGGACGGAAATCGAGGGACACCTGCCCCTTGTCATCCACCCATGCCAGCGTGTGCTTCATCCATTCCTCATCGTCGCGATCCGGGAAATCTTCGCGGGCATGGCCGCCGCGGCTTTCTTCGCGGTTGGCGGCAGACGTCATGGTGACGGCAGCCTGGGAAATCAGATTGTCGAACTCAAGCGTTTCGATCAGGTCCGAGTTCCAGATCATTGACCTGTCCGTCACCTTGATGTCCGGCAGGCCGGAATAGATATCCGCCATCTGCGTCACGCCTTCGTTCAGCGTTTCACCAGTACGGAACACGGCACAGTTGGTCTGCATGTTCTTCTGCATCTTGAGACGCAGTTCGGCGGTCATGGTATTGCCGTCCGCATAGCGGAAGCGGTCAAGGCGCGCGAGTGAGTCCTGACCTGCATCAGCCGGCAGATCCTGCTGACGTTCACCGGGCGTAAGAATTTCCGCGCAGCGCAGGCCGGACGCGCGGCCAAACACCACAAGGTCGATCAGTGAGTTGGAGCCAAGACGGTTTGCACCGTGTACGGACACACACGCGGCCTCACCGATGGCCATCAGGCCCGGAACGACCGCATCGGGGTCGCCGTCCTTCGGCGCCACGACTTCGCCGTGATAGTTCGTAGGGATACCGCCCATGTTGTAATGCACCGTCGGCAGAACCGGGATCGGCTCTTTGGTGACATCCACACCGGCGAAGATACGCGCGGACTCGGAAATGCCTGGCAGGCGTTCCGCCAGGATTTTCGGGTCCAGGTGATCAAGATGCAGGAAGATATGGTCTCCCTCGTCACCCACACCGCGACCTTCGCGGATTTCCATGCTCATGGAGCGGGACACCACGTCGCGTGATGCCAGGTCCTTGGCGGAGGGCGCATAGCGTTCCATGAAGCGCTCGCCTTCGGAGTTAGTGAGATAACCCCCTTCACCACGCGACCCTTCCGTAATCAGGCAGCCCGAACCGTAGATGCCGGTCGGGTGGAACTGCACGAACTCCATGTCCTGCAGCGGCAGGCCTGCCCGCAGCACCATGGCGTTACCGTCACCGGTGCAGGTGTGGGCAGAGGTGCAGGAGAAATATGTCCGGCCATAGCCGCCGGTTGCCAGGATCACCATGTTGGCCTGGAACCGGTGAATGGTGCCGTCATCCATGTTGAGAACCATCACGCCGGCGCAGCGACCGTCGACCATGATGAGATCCAACACGAAGTACTCGATGAAGAACTCGGCGTTGTGACGCACCGCCTGGCCATAGAGCGTGTGCAGGATGGCGTGACCCGTGCGGTCAGCCGCAGCACATGTCCGCTGGGCAATGCCTTCACCGTAATTTGTGGTCATGCCGCCAAATGGACGCTGGTAGATCTTGCCTTCTTCCGTACGCGAGAACGGCACACCGAAGTGCTCAAGCTCGTACACGGCCTTAGGCGCGTTGCGGCAGAGATACTCGATCGCGTCCTGGTCGCCCAGCCAGTCCGACCCTTTGACGGTGTCATACATGTGCCAGCGCCAGTCATCGTCGCCCATATTGCCAAGCGACGCTGAAATGCCGCCCTGTGCCGCGACCGTATGTGAGCGGGTGGGAAACACCTTTGAGATACAGGCGGTACGAAGACCCGCTTCCGCGCAGCCAAGCGTGGCGCGCAGACCGGAGCCACCGGCGCCGACAACCACAACGTCAAACGTATGGTCTGTGATTTCGTACGCTGGTCCGGACTTGCCGTTCGGAGATGCGCCGTTAGTTGACCCGTTCGTGCTCATGCAAACTTATCCTTATTCGAGCCTTAGCCCTTACGCGCCCAAAGCCAGTTTCAGAACCGAGAAACCTGCAATGGCAGCGATAACAATCGCGAAAAATGTGGTTGCCAGAAGCGACAACACCTTGAGGCCTTCGGTGTGCACGTAGTCTTCAATGACGACCTGCATGCCAAGACGCATGTGATAGGTGCCGGTAAAGATCAGCAGCAGAAAGCCAACCGCCACCAGCGGGTTACCCATGAAGGACTTAAAGCTTTCATGGCCGGCGCCAAGCTGCGAAATAATGGCAGCCACAAGAAGAATGCCAAGCGGCACCATCGCAATGGCGGTAACACGCTGGGCAATGAAGTGGCTGGTGCCATCCTTGGCGGAGCCAAGGCCGCGTACTTTGGCGCGGGGTGTACGAAGATCAGTGCTCATTACATGGCCCCCATCATGCGGAAGGTGGCAAACCAGATCACCAGCGTCAGGGTGATCGAGAGGATCAGCGTGCCCCAGGCCAGAGCGTCAATCGTGCGTAACTCAAAACCGCGTCCGGTATCCCAGATGAAGTGGCGTACACCGCCGAGCATGTGATGGATCAGCGCCCACGTATACCCGAACAGGACCAGCCCTCCGATCAGACTGTCTGCCAGCGCCATGAAGCTCGCATAAGCCTCCGGGCCGATTGCGGCTGCTGCCAGCCACCAGGCCAGGAGAATGGTGCCAAAGAACAGCGCGACGCCTGTCATGCGGTGAACGATGGACATCACCATCGACATCAGTGGCGTATAAATCTGCAGATGCGGCGACATCGGCCGCTCTCTCAGCGCCGGCTCAACCTGTGTGTCGGCCATTTGCGAATGCCTCTCAAAAACCTTGGAATCCTGAGGAATAATCCCTTTGAGGGGTTACTTATCGCGGCACTGCGCGCGTGGCAAACCGCGCGAGCAGGAATTACCGGCGAAAGAGCCGCCCTGAAGATGACCTATTCCGGCCTGCTTTGCCGGCGAGCCCCTGTGGCGAGAGGCCGCGATGCTTTTTTGACGTTGCGGTAGGGCCATCATTTTTCCGTCACGAAGCCGCGCCAGACTGATTTTTCGGGGCTTATACAAGGAAAATGGTCAGTTTTGATGAAATTCAGTTTTGGCAACCGCGCTGTCCTCGTCGCAGGACTTCTTGCCTTCGGCACCGGCATGATGGGCAGTGCTGCCACCGCGCAGGAACCTGCACGCAACATCACCATCGATCCTTCCCTCACCTCGATGTCCGTACCGCATCTGCACGCCTGCCAGCAGGGATTCGAAGCCCTTTTCGGTGTTCCCGAAGGCGCAGACCCGGACGAAACCCTGATGATCAGGGGCGCCCGGCAGACTTATTTCCAGGACCAGCGCTTCGGCGACCAGTTCAAAAGCACCCTGGAAATCGCCATGCCCTATGAGCGCGTGCTACCGCCCGGCCCGCCGGACGGTGCCGTGATTCCCGGGCGTATCACCTGCAGCTTCATTGAACAGGCGGAAGGCGAGTTTCCCGCCATGCCCAACGCCGTGACCCTTGAAGAGGAAGGCGTCACCCGCAGCCTCAGTGACCAGGAACGGTCTCTTTTCCGCATAAATACGGAGTAAAGACCGGCAAAACCGCTCCGCAAAATGATTTGCATAGATCGATGATCGCGCCCACGGACGCAGCGCCTCACTGACACAAGTGTAAGTGCGCAAATGGCGTTGCATGGCGCCCGGATTGTGCCCTGTACCGGTCATACAGACCTTGTTCCCATATTCCATGACTGCGGGGACAAAGAACGCATGACCATACAGCCCATCAACCAGGAGGGCCTGCCTGGCGAACTCAGCCGAGTGGCTGCCACTGTGCTCGGTCAGCCCTTTACCCGGCTCGTCGGTGCACAGATGTCGGCCATCCGCGAAGGGCACCTTGAGCTCTACGTCGATAATCGCGAAGAGCTGAGCCAGCAGAACGGGTTCATCCATGGCGGCGTCATTGGATACCTGGCAGACAACGCCATGGCGGCCGTCGCCGGCACCATGCGGCCCGAGGGAGCGCTGGGTACGGTCACTGCCGAGTACAAGATCAACATCCTCCGCCCTGCTGTGGGCAAGCGCGCCATCGTACGGGCCAATGTTGTTCGTCGCGGCAGGACCCAGTCTGTCACGGAAGCAAAGGTATCCTGCACCCATGAAGGCGAAGAGAAACTCGTCGCCGTCGCACTGGCCACCATCAGCTATCTCTATCCGTAAGGGAACGATCCGATGACACAGCCCACACGCGTGACCACACAAACAACTGACGGCGTGACGACGATCACAATGGATGATGGCAAGGTCAATGTGATGTCACCAGCGATGCTGCGTGATCTCCATGCAGCTTTTGAAACAGCGGAAGCGGACAGCGAGACCAAAGTCGTCCTTCTCACCAGCAGTGCAAAAGTCTTCTCTGCCGGCTTCGACATGGCCGTGTTTGCAGCGGGTGCCGATGCATCACTCGAGATGCTAATACTTGGTGCGGAACTGGCAGAACGCATTCTCAAATGCCCAAAACCTGTCGTAACCGCGTGCAGTGGACATGCCTATCCGATGGGCGCCTTCCTGATGCTGTGCGCGGATCTGCGTCTGGGCGCGGAAGGAAGCTACCGCATCGGCATGAATGAAGTTGCCATCGGCCTTACCCTGCCACAGTTCGCAATCGAGATCGCCCGCCAGCGCCTTACGCCTGCCTACTTCAACCGGTGTCTCATGACGGCTGAAATGCTGAACCCGGCCGAGGCGGCAATCGCCGGCTTCATCGACAAGGTCGTCCCCGCCGATACGCTGGAAGATCAGGCCCGCTACGCAGCTCACAGCCTGACCCGGATTGATCTCGCCGCGCATGCGGGGAGCAAGACCAAGGCCCGCGCAGATGCCTACAAGGCCTTGCGCCATGCTATCGACAGCGAACTGACACCAGCTGGTATTGCCGCATCGCTAGGCGGCGCCTTGCGATGCGGCAATACCAGC
>JANQMQ010000104.1 GCA_028279995.1 Candidatus Phaeomarinibacter sp.
TTATTCCGTAGACGGCTCTTTTTGGGCTTCCAGAAAGGCTGCCAGTGTCTTGAGGGTGGACAGGTCGGCAATGCCGTCCACACTCTCAGGCCGCTGGCGGCGCTGGAAGGCGGTGACAACGTCGCGCGTCATATCATTGAACACACTATCGGTGTCGATGGCATATCCGGCAAGCGACAGGGCCACCTGCAGATCCCGCACACCGTCTCCCTTGTCACCGGGTCCAAGCGTAGGCCCTGCCACCAGCGGCGCGGGATCAACCCACAGGGCGAAACCGGCATCGGCCAACCGCTTCCACGGAAACTTCTCGCCCGGGTCAGCCTTGCGGCCCGGCGCAACATCCGAATGACCGACCACGCGCGCAGGCGATATCGGCCACCGGCTGAATATGTCCGCCATGAGATCAAGCAGCGTTGTCATCTGCGCATCAGGAAAATCTGGATAGCCGAACTCGTGCCCCTTGTTGGCAAGCTCGATGCCTATGGACAGCGAATTGACGTCTGTCTCACCATGCCAGGAGGACACACCGGCGTGCCAGGCCCGCTCAAACTCCGGCACCAGAGCGAACGCCCGCCCCTCTTCGTCAATCAGGTAATGAGCGGACACTTTTGCTTCGGGGTCCTGAAGCCGTTCAAGAGCGGCCTCGGCAGTCTCCATGCCGGTGTAATGGATGAGCACCATATCTGGCGCGCAATTGTCCGCACGCGTATCGAAGTTCGGGGACCAGCGTCCTGCAATGTCCATCTGTTTTCCCCTTAACGCCCATATCCAACCCCGGGTCAGGCCCCGCGCGTCACACGCTCCGTGAACTCCTTTTCACGCAGGGAGATGATGAGCACGCCGACCAAAGTAATCAAACCACCAATGATCATACGCTCGGTTAACATGTCGCCAAGCAGCCAGACACCAAAAGTCACCGTGAACAGCGGTGCCAGCAATGTGTATGGCGCCGTCTGCGAGACCTCATAGCGCTGCAGCAGCCAGTAAATGCCCGCATGGCCTACAAGGCTTGAGGCAAAGGCCACATAGACAATCCCGCCCCATTCAATCCAGTCAGCACTTTCCATCAGCGCAACCGGGTCACCGGTCTCAAACAGGAACGTGGCCGCAAGCGAGAACGGCAAGGCCACAGTCGCCACCCAGGCCTGAAGTTCAAACGTGCCCACCCCCTTGATGCGCCGTTGCAGGATGGTGCCGAACGAACCGACTATGGCCGAACACAGGACGAAGATCAGACCTTCGATGTAACCAAAGACGCGCGGATCAAAGCTGATGACCATGACGCCAAGAAACGCCAGCGTTATCCCCAGCCAGCGCCGCCAGCGGACTCTCTCGCCAAGAAACATCACCGAGAAGATGGTGGAAATCGGCACCGCCATCTGCGACGCAATGGCCACCACGGATGCTTCCGCAATCGCCAGCCCGGCGAAGAAAAACCCGAAGCCGATGGGCCCGACGCATAGCGCAATCAGGATCACGTCGCGCATCCGCCCCCAGTGAATGGAGAGGAACGGCAGCAACACCAGCGCCACCAGGCCAAAGCGCAGCGCCATGAACAGGAACGGCGGGAAATGCTCAAGCGAGCCCTTGCCCGCGACAAGTGCGAAGCCCCAGATCAGATTGATCAGCACCATGAAGGCCAGATGCGGCGGTGTCATACAGCTATGCCTCCGCCGCCGGCTCAGGTGGCTTGCGCAAGGCAATGGCCAGGACACCCGCAAGCGTCATGATGCCGCCGACGACCATGCGCCACGACAATTCGTCCCCCCAAAGCGTCACCCCGAAGAAGACACCGATGACCGGTGCCAGCAGCGTGATCGGCGAGATCAGTGAA
>JANQMQ010000615.1 GCA_028279995.1 Candidatus Phaeomarinibacter sp.
TGCCATAGGGGCAATCAGCCGCACCAAGGCATTACCCGCATCTATATCCACGCCGGCATCAGCATAGGTCATGCCGTTGCGTTTCGCGCCCTCAGCTGGGTCCGCCATATGGTCCTCGCGCAGTTAAAGTCGGTTTTTGGCCGCATTCGGCTGGCTGTATGCCCTGAGTCTTGCCCCGGAGCCAACGAGCGCCTAAACGAGCCCAAAGACCCCAAGATTGCAAGCCCATGGCTTTGCCTCATTGGCGCACCACGAACCGGCAGGAATGGTATAGTCTCACGCGACCCGAAAAGGGCAGGCGTGGCGGAATTTGACGACCGGTAGAGCAGGAGAGACGAGTTTGGCATATGCGGCGACAGACGCTTTGAACAGGGTGCGACAAACCCTGCGTTTCCAGACGATGGTTCTCACCATTGCCGTGATTGGAGTCGCGTCAGCCTTTGCGGGACCCGTTTGGGCTCAGGCTTCTTCTGATGTCTACACCGTTACCGGCATTCCTATTGACGCGACAGGCGCTGATGCCGCCCAGGCACGCGAAGCAGCTCTTTCCCAGGGCCGTATCAAGGCGGCAGATGAAGTTCTGCGCCGCTTTACGCTCTACGCGGATTGGCCGCGGCTCCCGGCGCTGACGGCTGCTGACGGCGAGTTGCTTGTCACCGGCATTGGGGTATCCAACGAGCGTGTATCCGGCACGCGCTACCTGGGCGATGTCACTGCGCGCATCAACCCGCAGCAGGCCCGGCAATTCCTGCGTCGGTCCGGTGTCAGGTTCACTGAAAATCAGGCAGCACCCAGCCTGTTGTTGCCGGTACTCGATACGCCGGGCGTCCGGGTTCTCTTTGACGAGCCCAATCCCTGGCGCGCTGCCTGGGAGAGTATCGGGCTCTCCAACTCACTGGTGCCGATCCGCCTGGCGCTCGGCGACCTAGAAGATTTCTCGGCAATTGATGCAGGTAGTGCAATCAGCGCCGACTGGTCGGTGGTTGAGCCCATTGCCACGCGCTATGGCGTCAAGCAAGTTCTGGTAGCACATGCCCGTGGCGGTGAGGGGCCGAAGCTTGAGGTTGTTCTATATCGCGTTACCCCGGGGAGCGTTGACGAGACACGCCGTACATTTGAAGGGGCGACCATCGAAGAAGCCTCCGCCGCCGGCGCGCAAGGCCTGAAGAATTCACTGATTGCCAGTTGGAAGACACAAAACGCTGTGGCCTTTGGTCTGGAACAGACAGTCGCTGCGTCAGTGGAGTTCACTTCCCTTGCGGAGTGGGCTGCCATACGTGAACGGTTGAACTCAGCCTCCATCGTGCAAAAAGTTGACGTGGTTGCCGTTTCGCCCCGTGGGGCACAGGTCAATCTGAGGGTATCCGGCCCGATGCCCGCGCTTGCAGCAAATCTCGCACAGCGGCAACTTCGGCTGCTGGATGAAGGTGGCTACTGGACGCTGGCATTTGCATCCTCCGCGGCCGCACCTGGCCCGATCCTGAATCACAGCAACGATGCTATTGCACCAACGCCTGTTGGGACACCGACAAGAACGGCACCTGCGTCGTCAAGCGGGCTTCCGGAAGACGAAGCGATTGCGGACCGCTTGACGCGGCAGAATGCAGGTTCTCCAGCCCCGTGAGCTTCGTCCCAAATCTCATAACGCTGGGGCGTTTGATACTGGTTCCGGTCATTATCTACCTGATCGGTAATCAGGCATATGAAGCTGCCTTCTGGGTCTTCGTTGCCGCCGGCATATCTGACGGCGTGGACGGCTTCATCGCCAAACGCTTTGGCTACACAACGACCCTCGGCGCCTATCTGGACCCCGTCGCGGACAAGGCCCTCCTTGTCAGCATTTTTGTTTCGCTGGGCATGCAGGAGCTTATTCCGTTCTGGCTTGTGATCCTGGTGGTCAGCCGTGATGTGCTGATCGTCGGAGCCGTTCTTATTTCCTGGTTGATCGGCTTTGTCGTGACAATGCGACCCTTGATGGTGAGCAAGATCAACACAACAGCGCAGATTGCCTATGCGGCCGCCGTGCTTGCCGTGCTCGGTTTCGCGTTCGAGGCTCATGTCGGTACCCTGCTCATTCTGGGTGCTTATTTCACAGGCCTGACGACGGTTGTATCCGGAGCAAGTTACCTCGTGGATTGGGTGCGCGACGTCAGTGCCTGGGAAACGGACACCGGCAATGCACATCAACCTGCGCAAGACCGGGAGAGCAGTTCATGACCATCAGCAGACAGGCGGTCACCTGGGCGATCGTGGCCGTGGTTTTCGGTCTGTTGCTGCATGTGTTCAGCAGCATCATGTTGCCCTTCGTTGCTGGCATGGCCATCGCGTATTTTCTCGATCCGGCAGCAGATCGTCTGGAGGGAATGGGCCTGAGCCGGATGGCAGCCACAAGTGTCATCTCTGTGGTCGGCGTGCTTCTCTTCATTCTGGCACTGGTTATTCTTCTGCCGGTGCTTCAAGACCAGATTGTCAAGTTCATCGAGCGCGCGCCGGGCTACGTTGAGCAGATACGAGGTATCTTTGACCGCCTGATGAATGGACAGCTTGCCCAGTTCATCTCTGGTTTTGATACAGACACGAAGTCTGCGCTGACTGATCTTGCCAAATCTGCCGTTGGCTGGGCAGGGCAGGTTGTCCGGGGGGCACTGACCAGCGGTCTGGCTTTCGTCAGCTTCATGTCACTCCTGTTCGTAACACCGGTCGTGGCGTTCTACCTGCTGCTGGACTGGGACCGGATGTTGGAGCGGATGGACAGCTGGCTGCCTCGTGAACATGCCGACACCATACGCAGTTTGGTCAGCGAGATGGACGGCATGCTGTCCGGTTTTGTGCGTGGGCAGGTGACGGTATGCATCGTCCTGGGGACATTCTACGCAACGGCCTTGTCGATCGTGGGGCTCGACTTCGGATTGGTCGTAGGCCTGACGGCAGGGCTGATCAGCTTCATTCCCTATGTGGGTGCGCTTGTCGGTCTTGTCCTTTCCATCGGGCTGGCTCTTGTGCAGTTCTGGCCTGACCCGTTGATGATTGGCGCCGTTGCAGCCGTGTTCTTTGTTGGCCAGGCGTTGGAGGGCAATGTTCTTACCCCGTGGCTTGTCGGTTCACGTGTCCGGCTGCATCCGGTCTGGGTCATCTTCGCCCTGTTTGCGTTCGGTACACTCTTCGGCTTTGTTGGCGTTCTTCTTGCTCTGCCGCTTGCCGCGATGATTGGTGTACTGACCCGCTTTGGGCTTGGCGAGTACCTCAAGAGCGATCTCTACAAAGGCAGCCAAAGTGAGTAAATCGCGGCCGGCCGAGGATGGTCCGCAGATTCCCCTGCCGCTTGCACATCGTCCGGCC
>JANQMQ010000149.1 GCA_028279995.1 Candidatus Phaeomarinibacter sp.
GGTTTTCGCCGCCGATGAATTCAACGTCTCGACCGGCACAACCGTTGAAGGCTACGGCGTTGCTGTTCGCGGCAACGACCCGGTTGCTCTGGCAACAAAACTTGACGTGACGCCCGGCCACGCCGAGCACAGCCATGCGGTCGATGGCGTTGCCTACTACTTCGCCTCCGCGAGTTCGATGAAACGCTTCGCCGCCAATCCGGACATGTACCTGCCGCAGTTCGGTGGCTTCTGCGCCCTTGGTGTCGCATTGGGCAAGAAGCTGGACGGCAGCCCGCGCTTTGCAGATATCGTGGACGGCAAGCTCTACGTGTTCCTAAATGCTGCTGTCTTGGAGAAGTACAAGGAAGACAAGGCCGGTATCATCGCCACTGCCCATGAGAACTGGCCGGCCATGCACCACGTCTCGGTGGAAGAGGTGAACGGCCTCTAATTGGCGGTCTCGACCAGGAGTGACATCAAGGCCTTCGCAACCGCGAAGGCCTTTTTGCGTGGTGCAATGTCATCGCGCTACGGTCGCAACGCCCACGGCTCCACCTGCCCCACGACAGATACGGTTTCGTCTGATCCGAAAGCCGCAATCGCGCCTGCGCAAATCTCTTCATGCGTCAGCCAGCGCGATTGTCCATCATCATGCACAAAGCCCAGCAGGACCTGCCGGTAGCGGATATGCGGTTGGGTCTGCATCTGGCGCACGCGGACTTCACCAAAGGCGCCGGGGCGCGACGCCGCCGAGCCGAGCACTTCCACCAGCACAGCGTCGTCTGCCATGTGATGGGCAATATGCGCGCGCAGCGGATCATCGCGTCCGTGCATCCAGACCAGCGCCTGTGTAAACGGCCCATGCGCTGATGCAATGGCATCAAGAGAGGCGAGAAAGGCTGCCTGGTCCTGCCAGTCGACGGGGTGAGATGTCGTGCGGCTGTCCAGCGCTGCGTCACCAAAGCTGAACGTATCGGCGCGCCGGGACATAACGGCGACGGCGCCGGGTGCTGCCTGCACCATATGGCGGGCCACCTCTGACAACATGCCCGTTGTGCCGATGAGGAGTGTGGTCATGACATGCCTCAGTTGATCTGTCGCCAGTATGCAGGCTCCGATGGGCCCATGGGTGACGGCTGAAGGCTACAGCAGCACCTTCGTCATGAACGCCTTTGCATCCGCGAACGCCTTTTCACGCATGGCCGGGTTGCCGCCCACATGGGCACCGCGCTTGGCCATGGTGGAAAAGCCTTCAAGGCGCGCCTCGCGGGTGGACAGGTCCACGCCCTTGTCCGAGACCATGCGTCCGTCCGTGGTGACGGTGACATTGCGCACCGGTGGCAGGGCAATCACATCCGGCAGGTGGATGAGCTCATCCGTGCTGTCGAAGGAATGATAACTGTCCGGGTACAGAATGATTTCCGCGTTGCCGCCATGGGCGTTGATGTCGTCTACAATTTCCACGGCAGGCGCTGCGGGTGTGTAGTCCTCAGCCTCGCCCATGAGAATGCACATGGGAGAATCCGACCAGCGGTTGTCCTCAGTTTTGATGTGGCAGGCGGGATAGACCGGCATGTGGGCGGCGAATTTCAGCCCGGCCGGGGCAAGTTTCTCGCGGATTGGATTCCAGGCGGAATAGACTGCCGTGCCGCCGCCGAGGCTCCACCCGGCAAGGCCGATCTTGTGCGCATTGATGCGGTCGTCATCCACGAGCTTCGACATGGCGCGATAGGCGTCGCAGATCATCATCGCCATGGTGACGTCGATCTGCGTTGTTGAGACCTCCTTAGTGCCGCGTGCCTCGAAGGTGTGCGGCCTGAACGTGGCAATGCCCATTTCGTGGAACATGTCTGCGTAATCGAGGTGGTGCGACCGCCAGCCATAGGAGCCGTGGCACATCACAACGCAGGGATAGGGGCCGTCCCCGTGCTTCGCGCTGTCGGGCAGTTCCAGGTCGCCATAGACGTCCTGCGGGTTGGCGGA
>JANQMQ010000170.1 GCA_028279995.1 Candidatus Phaeomarinibacter sp.
ACAATGTCGGCAGAACGTCCACAGGCAGCAACGACAATGTCTGAAAGCCCACAGCCTCGCTCTCAATCCGGGAGGATACAGCTTCCTTGGATGCGGCAAGCGCGAGGAGCGACCCGCAGGCCACCCGCATGAAACCTTCAAAGTTCATGTCCATCTGGGTTGCCGCATAAAACCCGGCCTGCACTGCGTCGGTATACGCTCGGCAGGTCCGGACACGCTGCTTCGTTGCATCATCGGGCGCGGTAAGCTCAAGCCCCAGCGACTGCGAGCCGCCGGGCGAACGTCCGCCAACGGCAAGCGGCGCATCCATAAGACGTTCCACCGCATCACCGTCGAGACAGCCTTCGGCGGTTTCGGTCTCAAAAACCAGCGGCATGCTGAGACACGCACCGGCAGCGCGCGCGGACGGAACATCTGCAAGGGCTGCAAGACCTAAGCCCACAACGGCGGCAAGAGAGAGTGACAGATGCGCGTTCATAGCAATCCAAGCTCCATCAATTCAGCCTGCATCTCCGCCGGCATGTCATCAGCACTTGATGCAGACATATCCAGATCCGCCGGCGCATCCTTGGCTTCAAGATACCGCCACCCCTGAAAAGGCCGCCGGGGCGCCGGACGCGTGGGTATCAGCGGAGGGTCCAGATAAAGTCGACACCGCTTGATGCCCTCACTATCCTTGTATTGTTCGATCTCCAGCAACTTCTGGCGCACGCGTATAGTGCCCGACATGACCCAGTAAAGCGAACCGCCATCCAGCAGTTCGTCACCGCGCTTGGGTGTCATGCGGGTCGTGTGGAACAGCCGGTCGACTTTTCCGTATCCGGTCTTGCCGGACAGCACACGGCTCTGCCAATCCGCCAGATCCTCAATTGACGTCGCACCGACGCATAGCTTGATGAGATGCAGTGTCATACGGCAACCCTAGGCATCGCTGTTCTCAAACGCCACCAACGCCGCACCACCCTCTACCTGGTCCCCGGGCCCGGCAAGAACTTCGGCAATCGTCACGTCGCCGGGAGCGGTCAATGTGTGCTCCATCTTCATGGCTTCCAGCGCAATCAGGGGTGCACCGCACTGAACCACATCCCCGACCTTTACCCAGATTTGAGTGATCTTGCCCGTCATCGGCGCAGTGATACCGCCAGATGCTGCAGCATCGGCAGCTTCCACATCAAGCGGATCAGGCACGCTGAACGTCCACGTGGATCCATCCCGCATGATGCTAATGGTAGCACCATCCACATGAACACCTGCGGACAGGCGCCCGCCATCAATAGCCGCCTCTATGACAGAACTTGTCGCCCTGATTGTCTGGCCAGATCCGACATGCCCGCCGCACGTAATTGAAATGCCGTCGGCCGAGTAGGTCACATCGGCACTATGCGCCACATCACCTTCAAGCAGTGTCACAACTTCAGTTGCCGCACCCACATGCCGCCAGCCGGAGGTATCATTCCAGGGCGAGTATGGGTCAGCGTCGCTGCCCCGGGAGGCTCTCATCGCACGGTCCTGCGCGAGTGCAAGTGCTGCAAAGACGACAGCCTCCTGCGGTGCCGCATTGAGGCCTGGCAACAGCGCATCCTGATGGGCCTCAATGAAGCCTGTGTCCATATCCCCCGATGCAAAAACCGGATGATCAACGACCTGCCGAAGGAACGCGGCATTTGTTGTGACGCCCGCCACCTCAACCTCACCAAGTGCCTTGACCAACTGCCGACGGGCGGCATCTCGGGTCTCACCCCAGGCGATAAGCTTCGCGATCATGGGGTCGTAGAAGATGCTGATGTCGTCGCCTTGGCGCACCCCGGCATCAACGCGAATGCCGTCGCCTTCCTGCGGAATCCAGAACTCTTTCAGTGTCCCGGTAGATGGGAAAAACTTCTTGTTCGGGTCTTCCGCATAGAGCCGGACTTCGACCGCATGTCCCTCCAGCGGAATATCACCTTGCGTCAACGGCAGTTCTTCACCGGACACAACTCTGAGCTGCCACTCCACCAGATCCTGGCCGGTGATCATCTCCGTCACCGGATGCTCCACCTGCAGGCGCGTGTTCATCTCCATGAAGTAGAAGCGATCCGCCTGCAGCCCGTCCGACGCATCCGCAATGAACTCGACGGTGCCCGCACCCTGATAGCCGATGGCCCTGGCCGCATCGCACGCCGCCTTGCCCATTGCCTCGCGCATATCGACAGGCATGCCCGGCGCCGGGGCTTCCTCGACGACTTTTTGATGCCGCCGCTGAACCGAACAGTCCCGCTCAAACAGGTGAACCACGTTGCCGTGGCCGTCCGCAAAAACCTGAACTTCAACATGACGCGGTCGTGTCACGAATTTTTCGATCAGCACATGGTCGTCACCGAAAGCCGCTTTGGCTTCACGTTGGGCTGATGCCAGTGCCTTATCGAAATCTGCAGCCGCATCGACCCGGCGCATCCCCTTGCCGCCGCCACCGGCAACCGCCTTGATAAGAACTGGATAGCCGATCTGTTCAGCCTGATCCGCCAGAAAGGCCGGGTCCTGATCGGTTCCGTGATAGCCGGGTACAACCGGCACACCCGCCTCCTGCATCAACACCTTGGCTTTGTCCTTGAGGCCCATGGCGCGAATGGCGTCAGCCGGCGGACCGACAAAAAGCACGCCCGCCTTGGCGCAGGCATCCGCAAACTCGGCATTTCCGGACAGGAATCCATATCCGGGATGAATGGCATCGGCACCACTCTTGTGGGCAGCTTCCAGTATCCGGTCCTGACGCAGGTAGCTCTCGGTCGCTGCTGCCGGGCCTATCAGATAGGCCTCGTCCGCCATCTCTACATGCAGCGCATGTTCGTCAGCTTCAGAATAGACAGCGATCGTGCGCAAGCCCATGGCGCTTGCGGTCTCGATGATGCGGCAGGCAATCTCGCCGCGATTGGCAATAAGAACAGAAGTAATCATCAGTTGCGCCAGCTCGGATCCCGTTTTTCCAGGAAGGCAGCAATGCCCTCAGCGGCTTCTGCCCCGGAACGGTTACGCCCCTGCGCTGCGACGATTTCATCAACCAACTCATCATCGATTGGAAGGCCGGTGACTTCGTCCATCAGGGCCTTCGTCGCGGCAAGAGCGCCCGGTGCAGCTGCGAAGACATGATCCACAAAGTGCGCAAGTCTGGCGGACAGGTCCGTCTCATCCTCGGCAACAACATCAACGAGTCCAAGGCGATGGGCTTCCAGCGCATCGAACGGGTCACTCGCCAGCAGGTAGCGTCGCGCCGCCGTAATACCGATGGCCTCAATCACATATGGCATAGCCAGGGCGGGCACGAACCCGTGCCGAACTTCCGAAAACACAAACCGTGCAGCAGGTGTTGCCAGCACGATGTCACACGCAGCAATCAGCCCAAGGCCATATCCCGCTGCCGGCCCTTCCACCACCGCAATCACCGGCTGCGGCAGTTCGCGGACCCGGCTCAGAACTTCCGCAATGGTTTCTGCGTCTTCTTCCGTTTCATCGTCCGTGTAGTGGGCGACATGCGGCAGCCAGTCGAAGTCCGCCAGTCCGGAAAACACCTTTCCCTCGGCCCGAATGATGAGGGCGCGGATGGTGTCGGAATTCGCCCGCAAATCTTCGAGGCGTTCGTTCAGATCAGCCACAAGGTCCGGATTGAAGGCGTTGTGTTGATCCGGATTGTTCAAGGTAATGGTTGCAAGCCCTTCCCGGGACACATCCATGAGCACAAAAGCATCGGCCATAATGTTGTTCCTTACATCCGGAAGACGCCGAACCTGTCCGGCGCATGGGGTGATCGAATAGGAGCATTCAGTGAGGCGGAAATGGCCAGCCCCAGAACCATGCGCGTATCCTGTGGAGCAATGATTCCGTCATCCCACAGGCGGGCTGTGGCAAAATACGGGTGACCCTCTTCTTCATAGCGCTTACGGATGGGGGCCTTGAAGGTTTCTTCTTCATCAGCGGACCACGCTTCGCCGCGCGCCTCCATCCCGTCACGCTTGACGGTCGCCAGCACACTTGCCGCCTGCTCACCGCCCATGACCGAGATACGCGCATTGGGCCACGCAAACATGAACCGAGGCGAATAGGCCCGGCCACACATGCCGTAATTCCCTGCCCCATAGGACCCGCCGATGATAACCGTGAACTTGGGAACCTGTGCCGTGGCAACAGCCGTCACCATCTTGGCGCCATCCTTGGCGATACCACCCGCCTCATACTGGCTGCCGACCATGAAGCCGGAAATGTTCTGCAGGAACACAAGCGGGATGCCGCGCTGCGAGCAAAGCTCAATAAAGTGAGCAGCCTTTTGGGCGCTTTCGGAAAACAGAATGCCGTTGTTCGCCACAATGCCAATGGGATACCCCATCAGCCGGGCAAACCCGGTAACCAGCGTCGTCCCGTAGAGTTTCTTGAATTCGTCAAACTCAGACCCATCCACGAGCCGCGCGATCACCTCACGCACGTCATACTGAGTTGCCAGGGTTTCCGGTACCACTCCGGAGAGCTCCTGCGGGTCGTACATGGGCGGCCGGGGCCGCTGAATTTCGACTTCACAGGGCTTGCGCGTATTGAGATGGCTGACGATCTGCCGGGCAATGGCAAGGGCGTGCGCGTCATCCTCGGCGTAGTGGTCGGTAACGCCTGACTTGCGCGAATGCACATCCGCACCGCCGAGGTCTTCAGCACTGACCACCTCCCCAGTCGCAGCTTTCACCAGGGGCGGACCACCAAGAAAAATCGTCCCCTGATTGCGGACAATGATTGTCTCGTCCGACATGGCCGGAACATAGGCACCACCAGCGGTACATGACCCCATCACAACAGCAATCTGCGCGATGCCTTCAGCCGACATGGTTGCCTGATTGAAGAAGATGCGCCCGAAATGCTCGCGGTCCGGAAAAATGTCTGCCTGGTTGGGCAGGTTGGCGCCGCCAGAATCCACAAGATAGATGCAGGGCAGCCGGTTCTCCCGCGCCACCTCCTGCGCCCGCAGATGCTTCTTCACCGTGACCGGATAATACGTCCCGCCTTTGATCGTCGCGTCATTGCAGACGATCATGCACTCCCGTCCGGATACACGCCCGATGCCGGTGATGATCGCCGCCGCATGAATGTCGTCGTCATACATGCCGTTGGCCGCGAGCGGAGACAGCTCAAGAAACGGCGTACCCGGATCAAGCAGCCGCGCTACACGCTCACGCGGCAACAGCTTGCCGCGCGACACATGCCTGTCGCGGGAGCGTTCGGTGCCGCCAAGGGCAGCCTGCGCGGTTTTCTCTTCAAGGTCAGCCAGCAGGCCGCGCATGGCGTCCGCATTGGCCTTGAAGCCAGCGCTCTTGGTCTGAATGGATGATGTGAGCTTCGGCATTGTCCCTGACGCGTCTTCTTCTTGGTCGGCGCATACTATTGGCCGACGTCAAACCATATCCCCGCAGGCCGGGGTTGTTTGCAAAGGAGCATAGCGCCAGACCCGGCGCAAGACATGTGTCGCATGGGCGCAATGCGCAGGAAACTGCCATTTTACGGAGTCTAAATGCCGACCCACGCTCGACGCTTTCACGCACCCGCAACAAGGCGCGCGATAGGCCGAGTCGAGATCAGGCCGGCACACCAAAGTCAGCATAGCTGACCTTATCTTGCTGTCGATTTGAGCAACGCCCGAAATACATTGCAAAAATCAAGAAAAACAAGCATGGTCAGCGGGCCTATTCGACTTCTCTGGCCTCCTCCGACGACGTCACCCAACAAAGACGCAATTAGGACTTTCGGCAAGGGGTTGCGAATGCCCGTCCAGGCATGTTGCCAACGACGGTACATGATCGCATGACGATCGGAATTGAAGGACTATCGAGATGCAGGGAACCGTTAAGTGGTTCGACATGAAGAAGGGCTACGGATTTATCCAGCCTGATGACGGCGGCAAAGACGCCTTCGTGCACATCACAGCTGTTCAGGCTGCCGGACTGGCAAGCCTCGACGAAGGCCAGGTCGTGGAGTTTGAACTCCAGGAAGGCCGCAACGGCAAGATGTCTGCCGAAAACCTGAAGGTTGCTGGCTAATCAGCCACCCCTTTGAGAATTTGACGAATTTGCGGTCCGGACGTTTAGAACGTCCGGGCCGTTTTCGTTTCCGGAACACAACGTCGACTACCCATGACCCTGTCCCTCTTCCTTGTTAGCACAGCCTACGCCCACGGCACCCTGCCGCCTGAAGATGGTCATAAAATCTACTTTGAAGAGTGTGGCAACCCAGCGGGCATACCCCTCCTCTACCTGCACGGCGGCCCCGGCAGCGGATTTTCAACGGACATCACACAGCTTCTTGATCCCGATCACTACCGCATCATCCTGATGGACCAGCGCGGCTCCGGCCGCTCAACGCCCCATGGCAGCCTGACCGACAACACCACGGCACACCTTGTGGAAGACATTGAGCGGCTGCGCCATCACCTCGGCATTGAGACATGGCACGTGTTCGGCGGGTCATGGGGCGCGACGCTTGCCATCGCCTACGCCATGGCCCACCCATTGGCCACGTCAGCCCTGACGCTCTACGGCGTGTTCCTTGCCCGCCAGCACGAACTGGAAGCACTCTACTTCGACGGTGGCGTTGCCGCGTCCATGTTCCCGGACGTGTTCGCTGCCTTCATGGACCCATTGATGCCGGACCAGCAGACCAACCCGATCACCGGATACGCGAAGCTGTTTCAGTCCGCCGACGAGACCGTAAGGCGTGACGCCCTCAACAGGTGGACAACGCTTGAGAAAGCCGTGTCCCGTCTCATCCTCGATGAAACACAGATGTCGGCAGACCTGTCAGACCCGGATTTCGTCCTCGCCCACTCCCTGATCGAGAACCACTATTTCTGTCACCATGGCTTCATCGATGCAGATGACATTTTACAGCGGGCGGGTCAGACGCTTGCGGATATTCCCATCAACATTGTCGCGGCCCGCTACGACATTGTCTGCCCGCCGCAAACAGCTTTCGACTTTGCCCGAGCCGTGCCCCACGCCCGCCTCACTCTTGTCGAGGATGCCGGTCATACATGGCGAGACCCGTCCAACACGCAGGCACTGCTTCAGGTGCTCAACGCTCACAAGGATACCTCATGAGTTCTTCTCCACCCCGCAAGCCATCCTCAAAACCGGGCGCCTGGAAGGTTCACTCAGACGAGGTCGTTTTTGAAACACCCTATATCCGCGCCCGCCAGCAACGCTGCGAAACCATGCGCGGCGCCATCGTTGATCCGTATCACGTGTTCGACATGCCCAACTGGGCAGCCATGCTGGCCATCACCCCGGACCACGAAGCCGTGCTGATCCACAATTACCGCCATGGCTCCCAGCGGGTGATGCTGGAACTGCCTGGCGGCATGATTGATGACGATGACCCGGACATCGCCCATGCGGTGGCGCGCGAACTGCGCGAGGAAACCGGATACCGGGCAGACAGGGTCTTTGCCCTGCCGCCAATCCACCCTTACCCGGGACGCTTCAGACAGATGGCCTACCCCTATCTGGGAATTGGCGCGGTCAAGGAGTACGAACAGGCGCTGGAGGAGGACGAAGACCTGGAGGTTATTACTGTTCCCCTGGCAGAGGCATTCAGACTGTTCGCTGACGGCAGCGCTGACGTGGCTGCCGTGCACGCGGGAATCATGCTGTCCGCCCGCCACCTGATCACCAGCACGCCCGAGCTGTCCCATTTACGGGACCATGTGTGAGGCCGCAGGCACAGTTAACAGAATGTGATCAGATTTTTCCGATTTCTTGGGACTGAACAACCCTATTTTCTGCCAGTTTTCAGCTCCACTCATACTTTCGGGTGATTGCGAAACTCAGCGAAACCGCCAGTTTGTCGCCGAAGCACATGTTGGTGCTTCGGGGTTTTCTGTGTGGGGTAGTCATGAGTTCCAGTATTAGTCGTCAGTCATCAGTCAACAGTCATGTTCGCTATGCCTTGTTGTGCGCGGCATTGGGCACAACAGCGCTCACAGCGCTAACAGCAGCGCCCGACACAGCTTATGCAGACTGTGTCGCTACTGGTCCCAATACCTTCAATATCGACAACAACAACAATGGAACACGTCTCGTGTTGTTCAACGACTGTCCCGGCGTTGGCGCGTCCAACACCGTGACTATTTTGCCCGGCACCAACATTCTGCCTAATCCAGGCGTCTCAGCAGCCGTCAACACAGGCGCGAACAACTGGAACATAACCAATCAGGGCACGCTGACCGGCTCCGGCCTCAACGCAGGACTCATTCAGGGCAGCGACGATTCAAGCTTGGTAAATTTCGGAACGTTGAGCGGCTTCTTTGGCTTGCAGGTTACCGGCAACAACAACACAGTCATAAATGAAGTTGGTGGCCAGATTACGGATACCGGCGGGCGGGCGCTGGCAACGATCGGCCCTGTAATGGTCACAAACCGCGGCACCATTGCCAGTACTGGATTGTCCGCCGTGAGCGTGGATTCAGGCAGCACTGTGCTCAACTCAGGCACCATTACGTCAAGCGGCGTCGGCATCGACGCTGAAAGCGGGTCAACCATCACGAATGCCCAAGGAGGGTCCATCACAACAACCGGTATAGGCGTACAACTCATCGGCGGGGCGTCTACATTCATCAATTCCGGCACAGTGACCAGCAATGTCGTTGGCACCGCATTCACGGGCAGCGGGGGGGATGACATCGTCGAATTGCAACCCACCGGCGCGCTGAACGGCAATGTGTTCGGCAACGGCGGAACGGACACCTTGCGCTTCGGCGGAACCGGGGCTGGCACATTCGATCTGACCGAGATCGACACAGGCACTGACACACAGAAATATCAGCGCTTTGAAACCTTCGCAGTCACCGGCGGTGAGTGGACGTTCAACAACGCCACCACGCTTCCCTTCGCTATCAATGGCGGCACTTTGAAAGGCACCGGCACCTTCGGCGGCATCACCGCCAACGCAGGCGGCACGCTGGCGCCGGGTAATTCCATCGGCACGCTGAATGTCGCTGGCAATGTTGTCTTTGCACCGGGCTCCATCTATGCAGTGGAGATCAACGAGAACGGCACATCAGACCAGATCGTCGCAACGGGTTCTGCAACGATCAACGGCGGCACGGTTCAGGTTCTGCCGGAACCGGGCACCTACAGCACAGCCCAGACATTTGTTATTCTCACAGCCGCCGGTGGCGTCGCCGGGGTGTTTGACGCAGTCACCATCGACAATAACTTCGCCTTCATCACCCCAAGCCTAAGCTATCAAGGCAACCAGGTGCTGCTGTCCATCGCGCCGGGCGCATCGTTCGGCACAGCAGCTTTGACCCGCAACCAGCAGCAGACCGCAGCCGTGCTGACCGGTCTCACCGGAACAGCAACCGGCACCCTGCAGACAGCGCTCAACAATCTGACCATACAGACGGCACCCAACGCACGCCTGGCCTTTGAAAGCCTCAGTGGTGAAATCCACGTGGCAGGCGCATCCGCCGCCCTCCTCAACATCAACCACGTGGCTGACACCATGCGCCGCGGCGACGGCGCGTTCTCGCGGCGCGGCATCAAGGCTGCCAACGCGGGCGGATACGTACAACTGGCTCAGGCCACCCTTGGCCAGACAGCAACGGACGCAGCCGATGTGCTCGTCGCCGCTGCACCGGGTGCTGCCGCCCGCAACCTTGAAGGGGCTGCGGACACACCGTGGACCTACTGGACAACGGCCCTCGGCTCGCCCGGACAGATCGACAGCGACAGCAATGGCCGCAAGACAGAGCACAATCAGATCGGCTTTGCCGCCGGTGCTGAATATCGCCTGTCCAACGATAGCTCCGCAGGCGTATCAGTCGCCTATCTGACCAATGACGCAGACCTCGGCACTCAGGACATGGACCGCAACGCCTATCTGATTGGTGCCACAGGCCGCCATTCAAGCGTCTGGGGCATCGATGTCGAAGCAGCCATCGGCTACGGCTTCCAAGACGTGGATACCAGCCGCAACATCACCATCGGCAACTTCGCGGCCACCGCCAATGCGGACTACGACGCCCATTCATTCTTTGCCTCTGTTGAAGCCTCAACCACACGGACAGCAGGCCACCTCGCCTTCCGCCCCTTTGCGGGCGCCACCTATGTCTACACGGATGTGGACGGGTTCTCCGAAACCGGCGCGGGCACAGCAGGTCTCGCAAACGACGGAGAGGAATACAGCTCTCTGGTGGGACGTCTGGGCGTAGAAGTCTCAACCCAGTTCGAGGTAGCCGGACGCCCGGTGGTTCCCAATGCCAGCGTCGCCTGGGCCCGTGAGCTCGGCGATGTCACCCAGTCCAGCGACTTCACCTTCGTTGGCGGCGGCGGATCTTTTGAAACATGGGCCCCTGCCCGTGGCCGTGACAGCGCAGAGATTGGCGTTGGGGTTGCCGCTCTGGTTGCCGACAATGTCAGCGCACACCTTGGCTATCAGGGAACCGTCTCCAGCAAGGATCAGGACAGCGCCCTCTCCGCAGGCGTGCGGTTCAAGTGGTAGGGGCGCCTTAGGCAGCCCCACCCTTGACGGGCCGCCACATGGGATAGATCGGCGGGCACCCTTCAGGCAGGTCTGCTGGGACATCGCGCAGCTCAAACCCATACCGCTGGTAGATGGGAATGTTCTCAGCTTTGC
>JANQMQ010000224.1 GCA_028279995.1 Candidatus Phaeomarinibacter sp.
GAGAAACACCAGCATGTCGCCACGCGCAGCCTCGGCACCATGGGCCAGCTGCCTGCCACGCCCCCGGCCAGCCTGCAGGACGCGGACACCGGAAGCCGCAGCGAGGGCAGCTGTGTCATCCGTACTGCCACCGTCGACGACAATGATTTCGCAGGCCGGATCATCGGCGCGCACGCGCTCGATCAGTCCGGCAATACGCGGTGCTTCGTTCAGCGTTGGAATGATGACGGAAAACTGCATGGGCACTATTGCTCCAGGTCCGGTTCACCGAACCGCAGGTCAGCGATACGCGCGGACCGACGCCCGCCGAGATCGTCGCTGTCGCCGGAGATTGCGATATGCGTCGGTTTGGGAGACGGATGGCCGAAATAGCGTTCGTAGTCGGCGGCAAAGTCCACCGTCTCTTCCGCCCAGCCATTTTCAGAAGCCGCAGTCGTCTGCAGCACGACAATCATGCCCTGGCTATCGGCCAGGTGCGGATTGACGAAGGCCGTGCCGCGCGGCTCCTCGCCGCCCCATACATAGGTGATGGCTCGTCCGACCGGTGGATAGCCGAGCAGCGATGCTGCCCATCCGAACAGCGAACCGCTGTCATCATCCTTCGGGAACCACAGATGCAGCGCGACGGGCCGGTCGTCCTCACCCGGCGTGCGCAGGTCTGTCTGAACACCCGCGTCCATGACCTGCCATCGCCAAGACAGGGTTCCGGTCTGCGGCATCACCTCGCGATAATAGAAGGCGACGGAACTGTCGGAGATGACCTGCATGGTGTCATCGTCCTGCCAGCGAATGTCCGACTCTTTCACGCCGGGAACACCAAGCAGCCGCCAGCCGTCGCGCTCGATGGCAGAAGCCGCCGTGCTCGCTCCTGCGACCGCAAACGCTGCAAGGATTGTCAGGCTGGGAAGTGCCCGCCTCATGGTTGTCTCCGGTTCCGAGAGAATTTCGTGCGGAGACACCCTAGGGCAGGGCCACGACAGACCAGAATAAATCCGGTTCAACTGCCGGTGATTACAGTGTGAAACAGCTGAGGCTTGTGAGCTGGTTTACGCGTTGCGGATCGTCAGACCGCCGTCGACAGGGATGGCCACACCGGTCAGATAGCTGGCCGCCGGCAGCACCACGGACAAGGTGATGTTGGCGACTTCTTCAGGGATGCCGTAGCGGCGCAGAGCCGTGCGGCGGTTCGCGAAGATTTCCTTGTGCTCGTCCGAGATACCCGCCGTGATGCCGGTGATGATCGGGCCAGGGCAGATGCAGTTGGCGGTGATGCCCTCCTTGCCGAACTCAACCGCCATGGCGCGGGTCAGCCCGATGACACCAGTCTTCGCGGCCACATAGGCGGAATTCATAGCCGTCGCGCCCAGCCCCTCAGTCGACGCCACATTGACGATCCGGGCGGCATCGGACTTTCGCAGATGCGGCAGGGCGGCCTGCACCATGCGCTGGTGAGACGTAAGCATGACGTTGAGGCTCAAATCCCAGCTGTCCTCATAGCCCTCTTCGCCAAGCGGTACAGGGCGGGCGAGGCCGGCATTGTTCACGACGATATCAATACCGCCGAAGGTCTCAGCTGTTTCCGCCGCGACGCGCTTGATGGCGTCGGCGTCCCCCACATCCAGCGCCCAGGCTTTTGCTGTCTTGAACCCTGCTGCTTCAATTTCTGCGACGACAGCTTCACAGGCGTCCTGGCTCAAATCCGTCACGGCAACATTGGCGCCTTCACGGGCAAACAGATGGGCGGTTGCGCGGCCCATGCCGCTGGCGGCGCCGGTGATGATGGCGGTCCGGCCTGCGATGGAGCGGTCAAGCGGCTGATAGTCGATCATGTGCGTGGTCCTTCAATGTGATTTCTGGGCCACCATACGCGCTGACGCCTCTTGATCAACATAGGCGCGCGGGCGACACTTCCGCTGAAACAACAAGCATTCTTCAGGAAACGCTCCATGCTCACCCTTCACTTCGCCCCCAACTCCCGTGCCGGCCGCATCATGTGGCTGCTGGAAGAACTCGAGCTGCCCTACGAGCTCAACAAGATGGCGTTTCATCCCAAGGACCTGAAATCCGACGAACATCGCGCCCGTCACCCGCTTGGGCGGATTCCCGTGCTTGATGATGGCGACGTGTCCATCTACGAGTCCGGGGCCATCGTCGAATACATCCTGGAGCGCCACAAGAATGGTGGCCTCAAGCCGGCCGTCGACGACAAGATGTACCCGGAATATCTGCAGTGGTTCCATTACTGCGAAGGCATGATCATGCCGCCGATCAACACGATCGTCGTGCACACGCTCCTGCTGCCGGAAGACCGGCGCGATGCCACAGTGCTCGGTCAGGCGCAGCGGCTTCTGACCAAGGCACTGGCTCCAGTCGAAGAAGCCATCGCAGGCCGCGACTATCTCATCGGTGAGTTTGCCGGCGCCGACATCATGCTTGGCCACTCCATCTTCATGGCCAACCGCATGGGCTGCGTCACCGACGACATGCCGAACCTCAAGGCCTATGTGGCCCGCATCGCCGCACGCCCGGCTTTCGACAAGGCCATCAACGAGCAATGACCGGCGATGCCACCACGGCGAGCGCGGCGATCGACGCTCAGGCGGTGATGCATCATCAGTATCTTCTGGGATTGCAGTTGATGGTCGCGACAACAAAAGGTCCCGACATTGTCGGCGACTGGATGTTCCGGCTGTTCCGCCGTCAGCATGAAGAAAAGTTTCTCTCAAGCTTCGAGAAACTGGGTCTGTCTGACCTGCCCCACGCGGTTGCCAGCGCGCGCTACCATGTCCTGTCGAACTCCATGGGCGGGGTCGCCGTCGAGTATATGGAGGAAAGCGACACCAAGGCGTGGGTGCGGTTTCGCTATCCGCGCTGGATGTATGACGGCGCCACCATCTGCGGTGTCCCGGTGGAGGCCAGCCGAGGTTTCCTACGCGGCTGGTACGCGCAGAACGGCGTGTCGCTGGGCAACCCGCGACTGGGCTTTGTCTGTGTGTCGGAAGACATGACCGGAGAGTTCGGCCTGTGCGGCTATTTCCGCGAATTCGATCATGATCTTGCCGAAGACGAGCGGCTGCAGTTTGCCCGCAATGAAGTCCCCCCGCCCTTTGACCCAGACCAGCAACCCGCGCCACCTGATCAGGACTGGAGCGCTGAACGTCTTGCCAAGGCCAACCGCAACTACGCCATGGAATACATCCGCAACGGATCAAAGGCGCTGGTGGAGGTGATCGGCCGCGATGAGATGCGTTCGCTTGGCGGCAAAGCTGCTCGCCTCATTGGCCTGCAAACCTTCCAGAGGCTGGCAGCCATGGTCGGTGCGCGAGATGGCACTGCCGCCGACGCCGCATCGTTTCTGGCGACCATGTTTGAAGGCATGGGCGACACCTGTACGGTCAATTCCGATACGGATGGATCAGCTGCCACGGTGCGGCAGTCCGGGCTGCGCATCCTGCGGGGTCTGGAGGATGCCCATGCGGAGGATCTGCTCGCCTGCTGGATTGAATTGTGGCGCGGCACGCTCAATTCCCACCGCATCCGCAAGACATGCGACGTCGCGCGTGACGGAGATGCACTGCACTGGACGATACACGACACTGCCTAGTTTGAAACAATACCAACTGCCGCCATGCAAAGACGGCCAGGAGTAGGACACGCCATGCCCCAGGATTTTATCGTCAATCGCGCTGACCTTCGCGAGGCTGGATTTGCATCGACCGCGCCGCTCGAAGCCGGCGATGGAGAGATCGTTCTTGCCATCGAACGCTTTGCGCTCACAGCCAACAACATCTCCTACGGCATGGCCGGGGACATGCTGGGATACTGGAACTTTTTCCCCGCGCCTGAAGGCAAGGGCCGTATTCCCGCCTGGGGGATCGCGCGGGTGACGCAAAGCAATCACCCGGATATTGCGGTTGGCGACAAGTTCTTCGGCTATGTCCCCATGTCAGACCAAGTGGTGATGACGCCGATTGACGTATCAGCGCGCGGCTTCAGCGACGGTGCGGCCCATCGCGCGCAACTGCCGGCGATCTATCAGGAGTATCTGGCGGTCACACCCGCCAATGGCTTTGACGGCAAGAGCGATGACCTGCAGTGCATCCTGCGCATCCTGTTCGTTACGTCGATGCATATGGATGATCACTTCGCCGCCAATGACTTCTTCGGCGCGTCGATGCTCATCATCGGCAGTGCGTCGAGCAAGACAGGCTACGGGCTTGCCTTTCTTGCCAGCAAGCGACCGGGCATCAAGGTGGTGGGACTGACGTCTGCCTCCAACAAGACTTTCGTGGAAAGCCTCGGCATCTATGACACGGTTCTGGCCTATGACGAGATCGACCAGCTCAGCAAGGAAGAACCGAGCGTCTATGTAGACATGTCGGGCAATGTGAGCGTGCTGACACAGGTGCACAGTCACCTTGGCGACGCGCTCAAGAACAGCACCAGCGTGGGCGCCACCCACTGGGATGCGCCACGCGACGGCGCCGACACACTGCCCGGCCCGACACCGGATTTCTTCTTCGTGCCGACCCACATGGTCGAACACCGCGAACGCGACGGCCTTGCCGGGCATGATGCCCGCATCGTCGACGGATCATCCGCTTTCTACACAGCGGCAAAGAATTGGATCGACATCCAGACACACACTTTTGCAGACATGGGCGACACTTATGCGCTTCTTCTCAAGGGCGTGTCGCCGAAAGACGGGCATATCGTCGTGACTGGCTGATCGTCAGGCGTGGCTGGCGGCTAGATCGCCTCCAACCGCGCCGGCACGAATTTGTGGTGCGGGGTGCCGAGATACTTGTCCTTGTTGCGCAGGGACGTCAGCTCATTGACCGAGACACCATTGGCCACGTCATTGCCCTTTTCATCCGGGTACAGAAGGCCCAGACCGTTGGGCAGCGACAGGGTTCCCTGACGCATGCGGTCGTCGTAAGCGATGAGCACCTCGGCCTCGCCGGCTTCCGTCACCACGCGGGCGCGCCCGCCGTCCTTGATGCCAGCCCCCATGGCGTCTTCCGGGTTCACCGACATCGATATCGCGTCATTGCTCTTCCGCCATTCAGGGTCACGGATGATCGTGTTGGCGGTATAGGAGCGGCGTTCACCAGCAGCGAGGACAAAATCGTAGCCCTCGTCCACCTCGACCAGGTCCTGCATGTCTGACAGACCATCGACCTCATCCAGCATCTCACCGATATTGAGGCGCAAGCGCTTGTCTTCATAGCGCAGCTTGTCGAAGGCCTCTTCAATATCGTCTTCTGCAAACACGACACCGGAATGGCCCGTAAGGATCGCCTTGAAGAGATTGAGCCCGAGTTCGGGTCCCTCGCCTTCAAAGCCCGCGCGCCTGATGGAGGCTTCATTGCCCATGGCGAAGCGCTGGGTGGCGCCCCAATAAAGAGCGGCTGACTCAGCGCCCTCCGGCAGCGCGGGGCCCATGGTGCGGTACAGGATGTAGCTCAGATAGGAGAAGCGGCCGGGATTGGCACCGAAATACTCCATGGCCGCCGCCGTATAGGTTTCCAGACCGTCTTCTGCCGCCGCACGCAGGGGGGCAAGCTCAGCGGGATCAACAACGCCGAGCGCATCCACGATACGGGCATGGATTTCCGGCTCCGGCAGCACGTTGCCACGCGGCTTGAGGACCGGCGGACGAAGGTGATGGACGTTCTTTGGATATTCGAAGTTGAAGAACGTGGCTTCCCACTTCTCATACTGGCTCGGAGCCGGAAGGATGTAGTCCGCCTCCCTCGCCGTTTCCGTCATGGCGACATCGATCACCACAACCAGATCCAACGCCCGCAAGGCCTCGCGCCACTTTGTGCTGTCCGCCATGGAATGGGCCGGGTTACCGCTTTCAATCCACATGGCGCGGTAGCGGTTGGGATGATCAGTGAGGATTTCGTCCGGCACCGTGTTGCACGGCACAAGACCGGACACGATACGCGCGCCGGTCACCGGTGACTTTCGGTAATCGGCTTCATACCCGTTCTCGTCACCGTCGCCGACGTCGTCAAACCCGAAGAACGGACCAACGAGTTGGGTCAGGGGCGACATGGTATGCGGCTTGCCGAAATTGCCAGTGAGGGTCATCAGCATGTAGTGAAGGTAGGTATTGAGCGTCGAGTGCGGCGCCATCTCCAAGCCCACATCTTCATATGTCGCTGCCGTCTCCGCGCGGCCAACGGCTTCAGCAGCCGCTTTCAACAGCGCCGGTTCAACGCCCGAATATTCTGCATACGCATCAACATCGATCGACTTGAACCTTTCGATTACGGCGTCGAGCCCAGTGGTGTGAGCGTCGTGCCACTCATGCGGT
>JANQMQ010000231.1 GCA_028279995.1 Candidatus Phaeomarinibacter sp.
CGCTGCCAGATCATCATCATCAATGCGCAGGTTACCTTCAAAGGCCACGCGGTTGATGATCGGGTTCTCCACAACGGTCACGACCAGGTCAGGGCCGCGCTGGCGAATGGATACGTCGGCAAACAGGCTTGTCGCAAAGAGCGTCTTGAGGCTCTCGTCGATGGTTTTGGGAGACGCCGGTTGCCCCTCGCTCACCGTCATGTAGGAGCGGACGGTTTCAGCCTCGACGCGCTGATTGCCTTCAACAAGAATGCGCTGGATAACGAACTCGGACGGCGATGCCGCAGCGGAGGGGGCTGGTGCTGCGGCCGCGGGTGCTGCAGGACCGGTCTGGGCGTGAGCAAGCGTCGATAGGGCAAAAACGAAGGCAACTGCACGGACGCCAACACCAAGTGCATTGCGAATGGCTGTCAATTCGTTCATGCGTCCCCGCCTGTTGTCAGGCTTATTGAAATTCACAGTCTTCCGCCCCAAAAACTCAGGAAATTCATCAACATGACCGAAATCAGGAGAGTACCGAGCCGATATACTCCACCACCCGCAAATGGACCAAATCATTCCATGTTGCAAAGAGCATCAAACACATAACGGCTGCCAGACCAATGCGGAAGCCGTATTCCTGCGCTTTTTCCCCTAGTGGCTTTCCCCGAACCGCTTCCACCGCATAATACAGCAAATGCCCCCCATCAAGCATCGGAACCGGGAACAGGTTTAACAGGCCGATAGATACCGAGAGGATGGCAGCCAGGTTCAGCAACGCGATGAGCCCCAGGGTGGCCACCTGCCCGGAAACCTGAGCAATTCTCAGGGGACCGCCCAATTGATCCGCGTCCTGGCGCCCGACAATTATGTCGCCCAGATAACTCATGGTTGTGGAAATGATGAAGCCGGTCTCTTCGACCCCTTTCCACACCGCCGCAGGCGGGCTGTAGCGAACCGTCGTGATGTCGCCCTCGGCGTTCTGCCGGGTCAGGCCGATCAAGCCGATGCTCTGGACATTGCCGAAGGGGTCCGTGATCTCCCGCAGCTGCGGCACGACCAGCAGGTCCACCAGCGTGCCGTCCCGGTCGACAACGAATTCGAGCTCCCGCTCCGGGCTTGTAGAGACAATGCGCTGCATCTCATTGAAGCTCTCGATGGCGTTGCCATCTATCGAGACAACCAGGTCGCCCGGCATGAATCCGGCTTCAGCGGCAGCACCGTCCGGCTGCACTTCATCAACACGCGGCGCTGTTACGCTCTGGCCGATGACCGAATACATAAAAGCAAAGATGACAATCGCCAGAATGAAGTTGGCGACGGGGCCCGCCGCCACTACCGCCGCGCGGGCATGCAGCGGCTTGAACTGGAAGCAGTCCTTGCGGATCTCCTCGGGTAGTTTCGACATGGCTTCGCGGTCCGGCGTGCTCGCCGCGGTCTCGTCGCCCAGGAATTTCACATAGCCACCAAGCGGCAGCCAGCCGATCTTCCAGCGGGTGTTGTTCTTGTCCGTCCAGCCGATGATCTCGCGACCAAAGCCGATGGAGAATTGTTCAACAATGACGCCGAACCATCGCGCGACCAGGAAGTGGCCCATCTCGTGGATAAAGACCACAAGCGACAGCACAAAGATAAAGGGTATGACGTACCCGAATAGTCCGGAGATTAAGTCCATTTAGGAGGTGACCCTGCTCTTCGCTGTTGGCGTCATCTGAAGCGCCAGTCCTCTGGCACTTTGTTGATCGTTACGTCCTGTGCGCCGTCACCAGTTCCGTGGCAATTGCGCGTCCGGTCCTATCCAGGTTCAGCACGTCATCAAGGTTCGCTGGAGCCGCCTCCAGCCCCTGCGCCAATGCACGCGACATGGTTTCCTCAACGATCGCAGCAATGTCGAGAAATCCTATTTCCTCACCTAGAAATGCTGCGACCCCCACCTCGTTTGCAGCATTCAGAAGTGTAGGTGCCGCCCCCCCTGTTTGCAAGGCAGCTAGGGCCAGCCTGAGGGCCGGAAACCGTTCCAGATCAGGGGCTTCGAAGGTCAGCTGGGCAATCTCGGCAAGGTCCAGGCGGGGTGACGGTGCTGCCATGCGCTCGGGCCAGGCCATCGTATGGGCGATGGGGGTGCGCATGTCCGGAGAGCCCAACTGCGCAAGCACCGAGCCGTCGGTATAGGCAACCATCGAGTGAATCACCGACTGCGGGTGAACGATCACCTCCAGCTGGCTGGTTTCCACCCCGAACAGGTAAAACGCCTCGATGACCTCCAGCCCCTTGTTCATCAAGGTGGCTGAATCGACAGATATCTTGGCGCCCATGGACCAGTTGGGATGGGCCACGGCCTCAGCAGGGGTTGCAGCCTGCATCCTTGCCTTGTCCCACGTGCGGAACGGACCACCGGATGCCGTCAGAATGATCTTCTCGACCTCGTCCTGGTTTTCGGTTTCAAGCACCTGAAAGATGGCATTGTGTTCGGAATCCACCGGCAGCAGCGTTGCTCCGGCCTTTTTGACCGCCTCCAGAAAGACAGTTCCAGCGCTTACAAGACATTCCTTGTTGGCCAGGGCAACACACGCACCGCGTTTGGCAGCCGTCAAAGTCGGCTCGAGGCCGGCGGCTCCGACAATGGCGCCCATCACGAAATCCGTGTCACGGTCGGCGGCTTCGTTCAGGGCTTGCGCACCAGCGGCGGCCTCAATGCCGGACCCGGACAAGGCGTCTTTCAAGTCCTGGTACTTGTCAGGGTTCGCCACCACAGCAAACCGTGCACCGAAGTCACGGGCCTGCTGCGCCAGCAGGGCAACGTTGGAATTGGCCGTCAATGCGTCGATCTGAAAGCGGTCACGGTCGCGCGATACAAGGTCAAGCGTGGACGTACCAACGGAGCCTGTGGACCCGAGCACACAAATGCTCTTGGGCTCGCGCGCCCGGCGTGTTTCAACGGCAATGCTCATGCAGACCTGCTCATGCGACAAATATCCCCAAACCAATGCCCTCGCCTTCTTCGGCCAGAACACCGATCAGTGCGACGAAAGCTGCGGCAACAGCCGCGAAAATGAGCCCATCCACCCGGTCCAGCACACCCCCGTGTCCGGGAATAAGGGCACTTGAGTCTTTCACACCAGCGTAGCGTTTCAAGGCCGATTCAGCGATGTCGCCCACCTGGGCAATAACCGCCGTCGCCCCGCTGATGGCCGCCAGAAGCCAGAACGCGTCAAGCCCTAGGAGAACCGATGTGAGTGCGCCCGCTACAGCCGCGCCGGCCATGCCGCCGAGGAGGCCGGACCATGTCTTGGCCGGCGAGAAACGCGGCGCCAGCTTGGGACCACCGACGGTGCGGCCCACCACAAAAGCCATGATGTCGGTCGCCCAAACAACGGCCAACAGCCAGTAGAGCGTCCACATGCCCCACTCACCATCTGAGCGCAGCCAGACAATGGCAATGCAGGGCAGCAGAATGTAGGGAAAGCCGATCATCGGCCAGCGCTTGCCCTCCGAGCGCCAGATGACCACGCCCATGGCAACGATGAATCCGAGCGCGGCCGCACCCAGTGCAAACAGTGGCAACCCAAAACCGGCAAGACCAACGGCAATGATGGCTGTGATCGCGTGAATCACATAGTCCGCGTTCAGATGACTGCCGCGCACAAGCCGTGCCCACTCATAAGTCATCAGGACGGCTGCGAGCATGACAAACGCCGTGAGCGCCCAGCCACC
>JANQMQ010000232.1 GCA_028279995.1 Candidatus Phaeomarinibacter sp.
CATGAACGGAGCACGGCCCACCCATGGCCGCCCGCCAGTCCCAGTGGGCTGCACCCATGCCGAGCGCCACCCGCTTCTGGAGAGCCAGCACGGCTGAAAGTTGCGGCGCATCATGCCAGCGCAAAAGCGTGTCGCTTTCGTCGGCAATCAGCTGCTCATAGTCCTGCCGCTCTGCGTCCGTCAGCGGCGCGCAGGTCCACTCATGCGGCTCGCGGGCATCCGTGTCTGCATAGAAAGGCAGCCGCGTCCCGTCCGGCCCGCCGGTCAGCAACAAAGATGCCTGAGGGGCAAATCGCTTGAGCCGACCCAGTTGAGCCCGCAACACCGCCTCATACGCTTCCAGATCAAGCTCATCGTCAAAGCCTTCATTGGTCCCGTAACTGACGATGATGAGATCAGGCTTCAGCCGCTGCAGCTCCACGCGCAGCACATCATCATCCCATCGTGCCATGATCTCCGCCGTGGCACCCGGCCAGCCCGCATTGGATAGAACCGCACCACCACCATCAGCTTCCAGCGCAACGGAAAACAACGCCATCGGCCCATCACCGGCAGCTGCCAGCCGGACAATCTGCGCACCCTTGCCAACCGGCACGGCCGCAATCGCCGGACCGGCCTCGCCGGAGGTCGGCACCGCATGCACCTTGCCATCCACGAAAATCTGAAGGGCACCGCCCTCAGGCTGCCGCCAGTACCCAATCAGCAACCGCTCGACCGGCCTCTCGAAGCCGGAAAACGCAATCCACGGGCTGGTCCCGGCCTCCGCCCCGACCCGCGCGCTCATCAGCCCAAACGGGCCACTCGCTTCCTCGTTGCGCGCACGCACGACGTCCCAGCCGTCAGACATGTCGATCTCGACACCGCGCGCCAGAAAGAACGGATAGACAGTACCCGCAGGCAACAACCCCCGCGCACCCGCGTCACCCTCACCGGCGAGAAGCGTCCGCAGATCACCGGAAAACGTGTCCCGCGCAATATGGCTGTCGCCGATATGCAGAACCCGCAGGTCAGCATCGGACGCCTTGGCCGCAAAAAAGGCACTCAGGCCGGACGGATTGGAAATGGGAACAAATGTCGTTTGCGGCTGACCGGCTCCCATCAGGACAGCTGACATCAGCATCAGCGCAAACGCTGACACCACCCGCCGCAAGGGATCAGAAATCACGAAAGCTACTGCGCCGGCTGGCGCAGATCATCCGCCCGGCCGGGCTTGGGCTCCGGCAGCACAAACCCGCGCAGGTCAGACAGCGCGCTGGCGATACTGGACGCCACTTCCGACACGCCTGCCCGCTCGGAGCGTTCCGGGGCGTCCTCATCCAAAGCCGCGCGATCATCGCCGGGACGGGCGGTCGGCGTCGGGACGTCGACTTTCGGCTCTACGGGTTGCTGGGGCGCCAACGGCGCAGCTGCTTCTGGCACCGGAGATACGGACGGCGCATCCACAATCGTTGCACCGGTCAAAGGATCAATCGCAGGAGTGATAGATGGCTGCTCGGGCGGCATCTCGACCATCGGCACTGCCGGCTCCGGTTTCTTGGCTTCATCCATAGCGGACGTCACGAAAGACGCCAGCTGGATGTAGCCGCGCATGGTGAAGTGGATGCCGTCATTGGTCCGCATCAGCCGCTTGCGGCCTTTGTCATCAATGCCGTAGGCGGAATATTGGCCATTGCTGCCCAGCGTCCGCTCCCACGTAGGCACATAGGTGATGCGGTTGGCAGCCGCCCGCTCTTCAAACAGTGTATTGAAATACTTCATGTCCCGGCCAAACCGCGGAGACCGCATGGCCGGCAGTTCAACCCAGTAAACCTCAGCACCTTCATCCTTGAGGACCTGCGTCATGTCATCAATGCGCGCCTTGTAGATCTCTTCCCAGCGCGCTGAACGCAGGGCATGACGCCCGCCCTCGATGATGGTCTGCCGGTCATTGGTGCCGATCATCACCACGGCCACATCCACGCGATGCTGGGCCACGATCTGCCGCACCGCCTTCGACCAGTTGTAGAAGTCCTTGCGCACGAGCCCGGTGGACACGCGTGAATGCTTGGTGACCTTGTAGCCGTCCGCCTTGGGCAGCTTGCGGTAAAGGCCGGCCCAGATGCCATCACCCAAAGAGTCACCGAAAATGTGAACATTGAGCGGGCCGATCCGCTTGGCGGGTGCCGCTGTATCGGGAATGAGTGCCATCCGGCCCGCCGCGTCATTCTCCGCCAGAGGCGGCGCCTGCATTTCAACGGTGTTGATTTCAGGCAGGTTGGCTGATTGCACAGGCTCAACCGACTGCGCCAGGCCTACAGACCCGAAACCCGCCACAAGCCCTACAAATGCCACGGCACCAAGGGCCACTCTGCGCAGCGCGCTTAACTCTACCATGTGCCAAACTGGCTCAATGCGGCTCACACTTGCCCCCACAAGACTGTCCCCCACGCAGGACCAATCGTGCCCGACTTGGGCCGATGAGTCACCCCACAAGCGCGGTGTTCAGGGCGATGACGTCATGCAGCGCGGGCTGGATACGCGGTTTCCCATTGGGGTGTGCCACCAGCACAACAGGACATTCCAACCAGTGACAGCTCTCGCGACCCGCCCTGCATGACGCCTTGACGACAGCCTAAGCAAATTGGGGGCCTCAGCGCTTGAGATGGCTCAATTGAGGGTCATTAACGTAAACGGCGGACTTCCAGGGAAACCCCTTCCACGATCCTGTCGCTTGGATGAACAACCACCCGATCGCCGGCCTCAAGTCCGGAAACGACCTCGGCCTCCAGCGCATTTCGGCGTCCGATCTCCACAGGTGTCAGGGCGGCAGATCCATTCAGGTCCCGGAACACCGACCAGCTATCACCATCCCTGAAAAGCGCGCTGACCGGCAGCTTCAGCACATCGTCTGCTTCCCAGACGAAGATACGGGTATCGAGCCGGAACCCATGCCCCAGTTCCGCCCAGCTATCCGCCGGGTCTTCAAAATCGATGATGACGTTTACCCGCTGCTCTTCGATCCCCAGAGCTGACACCTTGGTGAACCCGAAGGGCTCGACCCGGCGCACAATCCCGTTGAGCACCACCGGCCCGCCCCAGTCTTCGATGGCCACCCGATCACCCTCGGTGACGCGCACCGCGTCCTCAGACAGAAGATCAACCACGATCTCCAGATCATTGTCATCGCCAACTTCAATGAGCGGCGTCCCGGGCAGGACGATGGCTTCGCTTTCCTGGATGATCCGCAACACGCGACCCGTCACAGGTGAGCGCACCGGAACACAACACCCACTCCCGCCGCCCACATCCTCGGAGTCCGCTTCCCCCGGCTGGATGAGATTGGCGCGCGCATTCTCCAGTTCGAAATCCCGCATTTGCAAGGCCGCCTTGGCTTCATCCACCGCCGCAGCACGGGTGCGCAGGTCAAGCCGGGCGCGGTCAAGCGAGGCCTGCGAAACCGTACCCTTGTTGGCGAGCCGTTGCGCGCGCCTGAACTCCGCCTGCGCGAAGTCGAGCTCGGCTTCAGCGCGCTTTACGTCAGCCACAGCCAGTGTCTGCGCCGCTTCAGCTGCCTTCTCGCTTGCCTCCGCCTGGCTCAGCGACCGGGCATCAAGAAAGGAAGGATCCGTCGGCTGAATCGTCGCAACAATCGTCACCCGTTCAGTCACTGGGTCGCCCACGTCAGAGCCGATGCGCAACACGCGGCCACCAACAGGCGCCGACACGGTGTACACGTCCTTGACACGCGTCTGGCCTTCTTCATCGACCGTGACAGCAAGCGCCCCGCGTCGTACCTCAGCCATATCCGCGGGAACAGCGCCCGGCATGAATGCAAGGCCAATCGCCGCAAGAATGACCAGACCGATGACACTGCCGACAATGTTGCGAATAGACATGAGGCTAATCCCTCGTTTTGAGAACTGAAATGAGATCAAGCCGCGCCACGCGTCGGCCGACAATAAGACTGGAAACGAAAGACGCGACAAGGACCACGATGACCGCAAACCCGTAGGTGGACGGCGCAATGATGATCGGCACGCGAAAGAGTTCTGTCTCAAGCCCGAGTTCGCCGATGAGATGCGCAAGTCCGAACCCGAACAGGCATCCGGGCAGCAAAGCCAGCACTGTCAGCAGCGCCAGTTCTCCAAGAAGGATGTATGCCACTTCGCCCCGGCTGAACCCCAGAACCCTCAGGCTTGCGAGTTCCCGCGCCCGCTCTGCGAGCGAAATGCGCGCCGCATTGTAGACAACGCCAATCGCGATGAAGCCCGCGAAGACAGCATTGAAAATGACCGTCGTAGAAAAACTCTCATCCACTGTTTCCCGGAAGGTCTGCACCGCCTTGCGCTGCAGGGTGACACCAGCAACAGCCGGTGTGTCCTTCAGCTCGCGATACAGGTCGTCCTGATAGGCCGTATCATTGAGAATGTACGCCCCTGAAACCGCATGCCCCTCCTGCATCACCATGTTGAGCGCTGGCAGGTGCATATAGGCGTTAAGGCCGATATAGCTTTCCACGATGCGCGTAACTGGTAGCGACAGAACCGGGCGGCGCCCTTCCAGAACCTCAACCTGGAGAATATCGCCCTCACCGACATTCAGAAGCTTTGCAAGATAATCGCTGAGGAGAAGTCCGCCCTCGGGCAGCGTCAATGGCTGCTGGTCAGCATCAAGCACCCGGGAAATCTGCGGGTCCTGTGTGAGACCCGTGATGGAGACCCGTTTCTCGAGCGGCCCGTTCACCATCCGCACACCAACCATGCGAAATGGTTCTGCCGCCAGAACACCGGGCAAGCCCTCCACCGCCCTGATGGCATCGTAATGCCGCGGCTCCTCAAAAATGACCGTCATGCTCTGCCGCTCGGTCTGAAAAAAATTGACGTCGATCATGAAATCCATTGAGTCCAGCGCGAAACTGGACCCGACCAGCAAGCCAACCGCGACGGAGATACCTGCGACAGTCATTCCCGACCGCACCGGCCACCGTCCGATGTGGCGCAGGATCATACGGGTCGGCTGATCCGTCATCCGGCGCGGCAAGACCTTTTCAATCAAAGCCTGGCCATAACGCGTCGGTGGTGCCGGGCGCATGGCAACCGCCGGTGGCAGCAACGCGGCTCTGCGAACGGCGGCAAGAGTACCAGCGACCGCGGCAAGCGCACTGATAGCAGCGCCCAGCGTGAACACAGCCGGGTCCGCCTTGTAGTACAGGAACGGAAACTTGAAGTACTCTGTGTACATGCCCGCCAGGCCGCGACCCATCCATGCGCCGCCCGCAATGCCGGCAAAAATGCCAATCCCCGTCAGCACACCAACGAATTTGAGGTAGTGCACACCCACCGACCAGTTTGAATAACCGAAAGCCTTCAACAGCCCGATCTGCTCGCGCTCCGTCTCGATCATACGTCCGATGACCACATTGAGAAGAAACGCAGCCACGACCAGAAAGATCGGCGGCAGCACGGCGCCGAAGTTGCGTAGTTGATCCATCTCGCTGGTCAGAAACGCATCCGAAATCTGATCTTCCCGGCCATACGCACCGCCACTGCCATACCGGTCCGTCAGCGCATCCACCGCATCAATGACATCGGCCTTGCTGGCATCCCGCAGAAGGCGGATCAACACCTCGTTGAACGCGCCGTCCAGATCGTACGCGGCGGAAAGCGCTTCCCGGTTCATCCACAAAATACCGAAGCGTTCATCGTCCGGCATGAGTTCGCCCGGCGCAATCGCGTAGACGAATTCCGGGCTCACCACGACACCCACCACCGTCAGGGTTCGCTTGCGGCCATTGATGATCGCAGCCACTTCACTGCCCGGCTGGAAGCCATGCGCATTCATAAAGGCCTGATCCGCCAGCACCTCACGCGGATGGTTGCGTTCGGGCCAGCGCCCCGCTCTCAGCACCACGTCGTTGATGGCCGGGCGCCCTGTTTCCGGCAGGGAGATCATCCGGCCCGTCGCGGGTTCCACCATGCCCGGCACATCCAGCGTCACATCCACAAAAATACGGGTATCAACTGACGCAACCCCATCAATGCGCTCGATATCTGCCTTGAGGCTCTCTGGCGCACGCTTGACCGGCGCCCAGATGTCCGCGAACCGGTAGCGCTCGTAGTAGGCGGCGCGGGTGGACTCAAGCGACGCCAGCATGCCGTACATCATGACGAGCACCGCCACGCCAGCGCCAATCACCGCCGCAATTGCCACCGCCTGGCCTCGGACCCGCCAGAGCTCACGGAGCACTTTCTTGTCAAGTGGGTGCAGAAGCGTATGGAACATCTCTCGCCCCTTACCAGGTGATTTCCCGCGCCTGCTTGCGCGCTTCATTGACCTCAACGCGGGCAATAGCGCCGTCAGCAAAGCTCACCACCCGGTGCGCCATACCTGCAATCGAGGCGTTGTGCGTGATCACCGCTGTCGTGGTGCCTAGTTCCGCATTCACCCTCTCAATGGCTTCCAACACGATGACGCCGGTTTCGGAATCAAGCGCCCCCGTCGGCTCGTCACACAGCAGAACATCCGGTCGCTTGGCAATGGCGCGGGCAATGGCAACACGCTGTTGCTCACCGCCGGACAGCTGCGCTGGAAAGTGATCGACCCGGTCGTTGAGACCCACAATGCCCAGCGCTTCGCGCGCATCCATCGGGTCGCGTGAGATTTCCGTGACCAGTTCGACATTCTCTCGGGCTGTAAGACTCGGCACCAGATTGTAGAACTGAAACACAAAGCCCACATTGTCGCGCCTGTACCATGTGAGCTCACGCTCGGACGCGGATGTTAGTTCCTGATTGCGAAACCAGACCTGCCCCTCGGTTGGTTGATCAAGGCCGCCCAGAATATTGAGCAGTGTCGATTTGCCGCTGCCCGAAGGCCCCAGCAAGACGGCGAATTCGCCTTCATACAGCTCAAGGTCAACACCACGCAGTGCATGCACCTGCACATCGCCAGTGTCATAGACCTTGGTTATGCCCTTGGTCCGAAAGGTAATCTGCGGTTTCGGGTCGCCGCTTATTGCCGGTGTTCCCATGACAGTCTCCCTTATAAGGAGAATGTCGGGTGTTACACCGCGGTTCGCAAGATGTCGTCAACGACGCGCTCTAGGTCCTTCAGCGATCCACAGGTCTGCGCGGTGTGACAGAAAGGCTTGAGCTTCAGCATTTCGCTGTCGCCCGTTCCCCAGATGCCTTCCGGCTCCGGGTTGAGAATGATGACGCGCCGTGCACGCTGATAGATCAGCTTCATGATATCCGCACGCGGATTGGTGAAATTAGACCGCCCGTCACCCAGCAGGATGACTGTTGTCTTGTTGTCGATGTCGTTAAGGGCAAGGTTAGAGAAATCCTGCAGCGACGCGCCATAGTCAGTCGAACCGCCGCCATACTCCTTCTGGATCAGCGGAATGGCCTGCTCCAGATCCAGCGTTTCAAACAGATCCGTCACTTCTCCCAGATGCCCGGAGAATGCAAACGACCGGACGTTCGGCAGCACTTCGCCCAGCGAATACAGGAACATCAGCAAGAAGCGGGAAACCGTCGCAACAGAGCCCGACACATCGCAGATCGCCATCACATCCGGCTTGTCCACCTTGCGGCGCTTCCAATGCGTGTCAAACATCAGCCCGTCAAAGGCAATGTTGTGGCGGATCGTCCGGCGCACATCCAGATGCCCCCGCCGCGCCTTTTTCTTGCGGCGCGAATGCACCGACACCAGCTTCTTCGACATCTTGCGGACAAGCTGTTGCATCATCTTGAAGTCGCGAATGTCCACATTTGTCAGCCGCACACTCTCCAGCACCTCTTCGCGCAGGCGCTTGCCTTCGTTCTGCGCATGAAGTTGCAGGTTGCGCTCCACATAGTCGTCCACATCCTGCCGCAGCATCTCACGCATGCCCTTGAGCGCTTCCACCTGCGGGCCGCCGACACCTTCAGCCCGCTCAGCCTCGATGACGGCGTCGGTGAGTTCCTGCAGACCGATGCGTTCCATGATGCGGCGGCCATACAGCCCGCGCTGCGTGAAGAAGCGGATGTTCCGTATACCAACCTGTTCACCGGCCCGCGCGATGGCCATAGAGAGCGACGTGCGGTCACCTGCTTCAAGCATCTCCATCAGCGTCTGGTTGAAATCAGGCGCGTCATACTCTGTTTCGTTGAGCGCTCCTGTCTGCGGCTTGTCCGTCGCACCGCCCTCGCCGGACCCGGATGGCTGACCACCGGAGGCAGACGCACTCTCAGACGCATCCCCCTCACCTTCACCCTCCGCATCAGTGTCGGCGCCGTCACCACTCTCCTGACCGTCAGACTGCTCCGAGCCGTCACCGGCTTCCTGCTGGTCCTGCTCTTCACTCCCATCACTGGACTGCGCCGTCGCATTCTCCATCGTCTCGAAGGAAAAGAACCGGTCAAACGCTTCGTCAAACGCCTGCTTCTCCTCCGGCGACTTGGCGAGCGCCAGCGCCAGCGTGTCCTTGAGCAAGGCGCGGTCACCAAACCCGACGAGGTCAGCCGCTTCCATGGCATCAAGCGTCTCAGCCGGCGAGACCTGCAGATCTGCGGCCCGCAACGCATCCACAAAATTCGTCATCATCTTCGACAAGGCAGCGGCCCTTCATTTTCTGCCGGACAAGCGGCTTTTCGTCGGTCTTATGCCACGAAACGCATTGGCGCCACAGGTAATCATTCCGGGTTCGAAATGCTGGAGTTCAAATCATCCTCAATAGTGATGAAAGTCGAAGCCCTATCCCCTTGTTAGCATTGAGGAATATTCGCGCCGATAACAGAAAGCCGGACACCCGGCCAGACGGCTTTCAGGGGGATGTTGCCATGCGCACGAAGATGGGTGCTCGGGACTGGAGTCTCGTTGTCGTTTCCACAGTGTTTCTGGCAGCCATTACATCTCTTGGTTCTGCATCGCCTGCCCGCGCGGCATCATCCGGGTGCAACGCACTGAACGCGGGCGGCGGTGATACGGTCATTCCCGCGGGCAATGTCGTCAACACAGTCATCAATCAATCGCTGGATGCCGGTGAGAAGATCACCATCGTCATTACGGGCAACCCAAACTCCGTGCGCATCGGAACCAACCCTGGAGATGTGGCCGTCAGCGCAGCCCCGGGCAATGTGAACCTCACGATCACCCTTGCGGCAGGTATAACCGGCATCACCATTTCCGGTCAGGCATCCGGCGGCGGGAATACGCTGATCACATTCAGATGCATGTCGACTACCACCACCTCAGCATTGCCATCCGCACCCACAGGACCGACTCCCGACGAGACATCGGCCGCGGTAGAGAACAGCACATCCGCAGTCAATACTGTCCGTCAGCCGACATCGCCCAACGCGCTTCCTGGTGTCTCGGACGGCACCAACAGCCCCTCACTTGACGCGCAATATGACAGAATTGATGCAGAGATGAAGGAGCTGGAGGTACAGAACAGCGCATTGGAGGCAAGCACTAAAAGCAATGAACGACGCATTCGTGCCCTTGTTGAACAAGCAGCGCCCGGGGCCACCCTGCCAGCGCGCCCGGAGAAAGATCCAGTCCCCATTGGCGACGACGACAATGACGACGATCGCGCATATTCTGACGGGTTTTATGGGGTCGAATCCAGTTGGGCAGGATACCAATCAATGTATGAGGCCGGTCAGCGAGCTGCCGTCGCCTACAACAGTGAACTGGCAAAGATTGAAGCCAAGCTCGCAGAGGCTGGACTGTTGAGCGAGTATCAGGACTTGATGGCTGAGCAGCAGGAAAATGAGCTTGCAACAAACATTAATGAGAGAAGGATTTGGGCCAAGCAATCCGAGTTAAGCACACTACGGTCTAAGCTCAACGCCGAAGACGCAAAACGCACACTACCGCCCTATCAGTGGTTCACAGGTTCCGGCGGGAATGCCTTTGACTTCAACATTGACATATCTACGGACAAGTTACGCCATTGGGCACAGGCAAACTTGGACGAGACGGCGGCGCCGCAAACGGTCCTTCCACCTCTTACCATTGCAGGCAAACCAGTGAACATCTGGATTCGTGGACGCGGCACGGTCTTCGATGCACAAAACCGTTTCGGCAATGACGGCTGGGCGGGACACCTCCTCACCGGCATCGCCATGAAGGCCAATGACCGTATCACTGTCGGCGCCTTCGGCTCCTACCTGACCTCTGATACGGAAACCGCATTCAACAATTCGGAGATTGAAAGCCACTCCGCCGGCGGCGGCGCCTACGTCAACATGAAGATCGTTGACAGCATTTCCACAGGACTGTCCATCAACCACGAACGCGGCGAACAGGACATCAAGATCGGCACTACGACCGGGTCCGCCGACACACAACTGACCGCTGTCGGGGCATCACTTCAGGGCTCGTGGTACATCGACCCCGTCTTCATCGCACCGTCCGTTTCGGTCAGCTATTCGGACTACATCCGCGACCAATACACGGACTCGACGGGTACACTCATCCCCTCCAGCCGCTCCCGAGACACGACCATTGCCGCCGCAGCAACCGCATCGCGAACATACAATTTCGAGGAGGGCGGCTGGTTCACCTCCGCCAGCCCCCGGCTGTCTGGATCGCTCAACTACTACGCCCGCGAGAACCGGTCCCTGCGTGTCTCCGCAGCGCAGATCATCGACCTTGAGAAGTGGGGCGGCAATATCGGTACGGGCGTGACACTGGCAACCGAAGGCAACAGCACCATCTCAATCGACCTTGGAGTCATCGGCATCGGCCAGGACACGCTGGGTTACACAGGCCAGCTTCAGGTCGATTTTGGCTTCTAGCCCTCGCCGCGGGCTCGACGGATCATGCCGGGAATTTCATTCCCCACACTCTCGATATCATCCTCGAACTTGAGCAGCAGGTTGAGCGTGTTGTGCACCAGCGCTTCGTCCAGCTCATCCGTATGCAGCAGCATCAGCGCGCGCGCCCAGTCTATGGTCTCGCTGACCGCTGGAAGCTTCTTGATGGTCTTGGTGCGTAGCTCCTGCACAAACGCCACAAGCTGTGTCAGCAGGGACTCCGGAACCCCCGGCACCCGCTTGTCGATGATCTTCATCTCCAGCTTCTGGTCCGGGAAGGAGATGTAAAGATGCAGGCAGCGCCGCTTGAGCGCATCGCCTACTTCGCGGGTGTTGTTGGACGTCAGGAACACCACCGGTTTCACATCCGCCTTGATGGTACCGATCTCGGGGATCGATACTTGGAAGTCCGACAGGATTTCCAGCAGGAAGGCCTCGAACTCGTTGTCTGACTTGTCGATCTCGTCAACCAGCAGCACGCCCCCATCGGGCACCTGCAGGGCCTTTAGCAGCGGGCGCGGCTCGAGAAACTCCGGCGAGAAGAATGTGTCGTCAAACTCGTGCAGGCGGTCCATGGCTTCGGAAATGCCACGGGTGCCTTCCATCAGGTCCGCCAGCTTGTCCTTGAGAACCTGCGTATAGAGAAGCTGCTTGCCGTACTTCCACTCATACAATGCCTTGGCTTCGTCCAGCCCTTCATAGCACTGCAGGCGGATCAGCTCGCGGCCCAGATGCGCCGCCGTCGCCTTGGCAAGCTCCGTCTTGCCGACGCCGGGAGGGCCTTCAACCAGAATGGGTTTGTCCAGCGCCTTGGCGAGATAGACCGCGGTCGCGATCTGCGTGTTGGCAACATAGCCGCCGACCTCAAACCCATCCTGAATGAGCTGGATTTCGCGTTTCGCGTCGTCGGACTTGATGTGATTAGTCACGGGGTTTGGTCTGCCTGTCTCAAAAATATCGGTTCACCCAAGGGCATACGCGAGCCCGCGCGCCCCGGCAATGGCACATTTGCAATTGGGTTTGCGCGGTGAATGGCACACCGTCCCATGCCCATAGGCACAAATTGGCTGAATCCAAGACTCGCATCGTCCGCCAAGGTCACTAAAATGCGCCCCAACCTGAGGCAGCCACCAGCCTCGCAAGAACAAACGCCCGCGTTACAGCGACCAATTGCGGGCCAGATACAGGGAGTGCCCAGATGACCCAGATCAACGACGTCACCACTTTGACCCGCGACGGCGACATTGCCGTCGTGACCCTCAATTCTCCGCCGGTAAATGCCCTTTCCGCCAATGTGCGCGAAGGTCTGTTTGAAGGCTTCAAGGCCGCGATTGCAGACGATGCCGCCAAGGCTATCGTCCTCATCTGCGACGGCCGCACCTTCATTGCCGGCGCTGACATCACGGAATTCGGCCAGGCCCCCAAGGGCCCGGGCCTGCATGAAGTTCAGGCGATGATCGAAGATGCGCCCAAGCCGGTTGTGGCTGCCGTTCACGGCACAGCCCTTGGCGGCGGTCTTGAAGTAGCTCTCGTCTGCCATTACCGCGTCGTCGTCCCCAGCGCCCGCATGGGCCTGCCGGAAGTCAATCTTGGCCTGCTCCCAGGTGCCGGCGGCACCCAGCGCCTGCCGCGCGTGACAGGCGTTGAAAAAGCCCTTGAGATGATGACCTCAGGCCGCCACGCCTCTGCCAAGGAAGCCCATGAAAGCGGCCTCGCGGACGCCATCGTCGAAGAAGGCAAGCTGCTGGAAGGCGCCATCGCCTTCGCTCAGAAGATCGTGGCCGACAACGCGCCGCTGACAAAAATCCGTGAGCGCGACGACAAGGTTGCCGAAGCCCGCGGCAAGCCGGAAATCTTCGAGGCTTTCCGCAAGTCTATCGCCCGCAAGACCCGCGGCTTCCTCGCACCGGAATACAACATCCAGTGCATCGAAGCGGCTGTGAACCTGCCTTTCGATGAAGGCATGAAGGTCGAAGCAAAGCTCTTCCGCGAACTGGTCACCGGCGAACAGTCCGCCGCCCAGCGCCACGTCTTCTTTGCTGAGCGTCAGGTCGCCAAGATTCCCGATGTCCCCAAGGACACCCCGCAGATCGACATCAAGTCCGTCGGCATCATCGGCGCGGGCACCATGGGTGGCGGCATCGCCATGAATTTTGTGAACGCCGGCATCCCCGTCACCATCGTCGAGCAGGCGCAGGAGCGTCTCGACGCTGGCCTCGCCGTGGTGCGCAAGAACTACGAAAATTCCGCCAAGCGTGGCCGCTTCCCCATGGAGGAAGTCGACAAGCGCATGAGCATGTTCACCGGCACCACGAACCTTGAAGACCTGGCCGACAAGGACCTGATCATCGAAGCCATCTTCGAGAACATGGACGTCAAGAAAGACGTGTTCGGCAAGCTCGACAAGATCGTCAAGCAGGGCTCGATCCTCGCGACAAACACGTCGGCACTGGACATTGACGAGATTGCCTCCGCCACGACACGCCCGGAAGCCGTCATCGGCCTGCACTTCTTCTCACCGGCCAATGTCATGAAGCTGCTGGAAATCGTCCGCGCGGACAAGACCAGCAACGAAGTGATCGCCACCTCCATGTCGCTGGCCAAGAAGATCGGCAAGGTCGGCGTGCTCGTCGGTGTGTGCCCGGGCTTCGTCGGCAACCGCCTCCTGGCCCAGCGCCAGCGCGAAGCCAACAAGCTCATCCTTGAAGGCGCCATGCCCTGGGATGTGGACCGCGTACTCTTCGACTTCGGCCTGCCCATGGGCCCCTTTGCCATGTCAGACCTTGCAGGCCTCGACCTCGGCTGGAACAAAGAAACCTCCAAGGGTGAAACCCTGCGCGACCTGCTCTGCGAGCGGGATCGTCGCGGCCAGAAAACCGGCGCGGGCTTCTACGACTACGACGAAAACCGCGTTCCCTCCCCATCCAAGGAAGTGGAAGACATCATTCGTCAGTACGCCGAGGAGCGTCAGATCCAGCAGCGTGAGATTTCAGACGAAGAAATTCTCGAGCGCTGCCTGCTGCCGATGGTGAACGAGGGTTACAAGATTCTCG
>JANQMQ010000624.1 GCA_028279995.1 Candidatus Phaeomarinibacter sp.
GGCTCTTCCGTTTGACCATCTGGTCTTCACCGGCTCAACCAATGTGGCCCGCACGGTAATGCGTGCTGCATCAGATAACCTCACGCCGGTGACACTGGAGCTGGGGGGCAAGTCGCCGGCCATCATTCACAAGAGCTTCCCGATCAAAGAAGCGGCCTCCAGGATTGCCTTTGGCAAAGGCGTGAATGCGGGCCAGGTATGTGTCTCGCCTGACTACATTCTGTGTCCAAGGGATCAGGTTGATGCCTTCAGTAGCGCGTTCGAACGCGAGATCAGCAAGAGCTATCCAAGCCTGCGGAATAACGGTGATTACACCTCGATTATCACCGAGCGACAGAAGTCTCGACTCGAAAGCTACCTTGCCGATGCGAAGGAAAAAGGCGCTGATCTCATAACGATCAACCCCGAAGGGGAGGATCTGGCCGGCACGCGAAAAATGCCGATGACACTTGTTCTGGGTGCAAGCGATGACATGCTGGTCCTGCAGGAAGAGATCTTCGGGCCGATCCTGCCGGTTGTGCCCTATGACAACATCGAAGACGCATTCCAGTATGTGAATGATCGTCCGCGCCCGCTCGCTCTCTACTATTTCGACTGGGATACATCCCGCAGCGACAAGGTCGTGGCGCAGACCCATTCTGGCGGCGTATGCATCAATGACACCATGAGCCAGGTCCTTGCAGACGATGCCCCCTTTGGTGGGATCGGTCCGTCAGGAATGGGGCACTATCACGGCGAAGAAGGGTTCCGGAACTTCTCGAAAGCCAAGACTGTTGTGCGCAAGGGGCGCATAAACAGCACTGCGCTGATTGGCCCGCCATGGGGTAACGCCATGTTCAAGGGTCTTCAGGCGATGCAGGGCCTTCGGTTCAGGCGCCGCAACATCGAGGCATCGTGATGGGCAAAGCGGCAACAAAGTATGATTATGTCATCATAGGCAGCGGCTTTGGTGGCTCGGTCAGCGCCTACAGGCTTGCCCAAAAAGGCTACCGTGTCCTTGTTGTCGAGCGTGGTCGGCGCTTTACCGAAACAGACTTCTCTGAGGGAACGTCAAGTCCGCCACGCTGGGTCTGGAACCCGAAACTTGGCATGCGCGGCATCTGGAACATCACATTCCTGCGCCACGTAACAATCATGTCCGGTGCCGGCGTCGGCGGAGGCTCACTTGTCTATGGCGCCACACTGCCAACGCCAAAGAAAAGCTTCTTTGAGTCCGGATCATGGGCGGGACTGAGAGACTGGCAGCAGGCACTGGCCCCCCACTATGACACTGCCCTTCGCATGCTTGGCGCTGTCACAAATCCAAAACTGACGTCGGCTGATCATGCCATCAAGAAGCTAGCGGATGAGATCGGTCGCTCCGATCAGTTCGCCCCGTCGCGGGTTGGTATTTATTTCGGCGAGGACAACAAGGAAGGTCAGCCGACACCGGATCCCTTTTTCGAGGGTGAAGGACCAACGCGGCGTGGCTGCGTCCAATGCGGCAACTGTATGACTGGCTGCCGCTACAACGCGAAAAACTCCTTGGACAAGAATTACCTCTTCCTTGCCGAGAAGTTAGGCGTTGACGTGCGGCCGGAGACGGAGGTCACCGACGTGCGTCCGGCCGGGCTGCCGGACGGATCGCAGGGCTATTTCGTGTCCATGAAACAGCACAAGGGCAAGACACAGGAGCTGCGGGCTTCCGGTGTGATCTTCTCTGGTGGTGTCCTGGGGACCGTACCGCTGATGATGAAGCTCAAGCGCAAAGGGTCATTGCCGCGCCTGTCACGCATGCTTGGCCGCGATGTACGCACCAACAACGAATCCATGGCGTCTGTAACAGCGACCGGCGATAATCCCGGATTTGATGAAGGTGTCACCATCGGTTCCATTCTGCATACTGATGAAAACAGCCATCTGGAGCCGATCAACTTCGGCAAGAAGGCTGGCCTGTGGCGCATGATCGTGGCCCCAAGAACCAAGGGTGAGGGCGCCTTACATCGCTTCACCGGTTTTGTGAAAGAGATCGTTTCCGATCCGGTGAATGTTGCCAGGGCGATGTTTGCGCGCGATTGGCCGGGCCGCACCGTATCCTTGTTGTTCATGCAGCAGTTGGATAGCACCCTGACGCTGAAGCTCAGCCGATCAGGTCGGCTCATGTCTGCCCTTGAACCCGGTGAGCAGGCCCCGTCCGCGAACATTCCGGAAGCCGACGACTTGACCGATCGTATGGAGAAGATTGTCGGCGGTAAAGCGATGCGCGGCTTTGGCGAAGTCCTCATGGGAGCGCCAAGCACAGCGCACATTCTTGGCGGCGCCGTAATCGGGAAAGATGAAAGCGCAGGCGTCATCAACAGGGACAATCGGGTGTTCAACTATGAGAACATGTTTGTCTGCGATGGCTCTGCTGTCTCTGCAAACCCGGGTGTGAATCCGTCGCTGACGATCACGGCGCTCACCGAGCACGCGATGAGCCTCGTCGAAGACAAAGCATCACTTGGCCCGCCGCTACGTGGACGCCATGCGCGCCCGCCTGTCCCTGACGGGGAGCAGCCGCGTGGTGGAGATCGCGGCCAACGACGGC
>JANQMQ010000274.1 GCA_028279995.1 Candidatus Phaeomarinibacter sp.
TTTCGCCCAGGGGATGCTCAATCTGGAGTGCCGGGTTGATGACGCTGCTGCCGCCGGAAGCTGTTGCCCCATCATTGGCCTCGCCGCATGCCGCAAGGCCAAGCACAGCAGCAAGAACGGTCGCCTGCGCCGCACGTACGCCAAAACCACGCCGGGTCAAAGCAGGCGTCTTGGAAGATGGAGCGGCTGGTGAAGTGGACAGGGACATAGGGTGTTCTCCGGTCGTTTGTCGAAAGGATCAGGTCGGTCTGTTTAGCGGGCCACAGCGTCTTCCAGCCGGGCCAGCGCCTGAGCAAGCTCAGGGTCGTCTATATCGTAATGAGGTTCGATTGATTGCTTGGTTTGTGGGTCCGCCGGCGCGTCAAACAGGGAACCGTTTTTCGCCGGTTTCTCACGGGCGGGGGGAAGCGGGCCTTGCACAAGCTTCAGGCGGCCCACCACAGGGCGGCCATAGAAACCGTTGATCTTGTCAATGATCTGCGGCGAGAGGTGCTGCATCTCGAGAGCCGCCGCTCCGGCTACCCGAACCGTCAGTGTGCTGCCGCCTGATGATCCCTTTGCCGGGCGCGACAGGCGCTCTGGTGACGTGAGCCGCGCCAACTGCGGTCCCACGATCTCCCGCCAGCGCGTCAGCACATGGTCGTCTGCAAATCCGAATTTTGTAAACGCCTTGCGCGTCAACCCGTCCAGCCGCGTGCCGAGCCGCTCAAATGTGAGTTTCTGGCGGGGGGCAGACCGGGGGATGGGGCGCGATAAAGGCATGGCACACGCGGTATCAACAATATGAGAGCACAGGCTAGACGCCGTGAGCGCCCATGCTAAGTGTCCATCATGACGCTGGCGATCACAAATGCGTGGGTCATTCCGACGCTCCCACGCACTCTGGCGCAGAAATCAGGCAGCTGCATGGCAACGACACTGAAAGCGAAAGCAAACTCCGAGCCCGAACCGACCGCGGGTCAGCTCCTGGACTGGTACGACCGCCACGCCCGCGACCTGCCGTGGCGGATCTCTCCGAAGGCCCACAAATCCGGCACGGAGGCAGATCCTTACCGTGTCTGGCTGTCGGAGATCATGCTGCAGCAGACCACGGTCAAAACCGTCGGCCCCTATTTCACGAAGTTCGTGGCGCTCTGGCCCACCGTGACCGACCTTGCCGCGGCCACCTCGCAGGAGGTCATGAGTGCGTGGGCCGGCCTTGGCTACTACAGCCGCGCCCGCAACCTTCATGCCTGTGCAAAGGTGGTGGCTGAGGAGTTTGATGGCGCATTCCCCCGAACCGAAGACGGTTTGTTAGAACTGCCGGGCATCGGGCCTTACACGGCCGCCGCAGTGGCTGCCATCGCGTTTGATGAACCGGCCGCTGTTATGGATGGCAATGTCGAGCGTGTCGTGTCACGTCTCTTCGCCATCGATACGCCACTCCCGGCTGCCAAACCGGAAATCAAAGACAGGCTTGCAACGCTGGTCCCCGAAAAGCGGCCGGGAGACTTTGCGCAGGCGACGATGGATCTGGGTGCTACGCTGTGTTCGCCGAAAAAACCCGCCTGTTCGCTCTGTCCGTGGGCGGACGAATGCCTGGCCAATAAGCTCGGCATCGCCGAGACACTTCCGGTCAAGCCGCCCAAGAAGGCCAAACCCACTCGTTACGGTGCCGCTTTCTGGCTAACTGACAGCAAGGGGCACGTCCTGTTGCGCACGCGCCCGCCCAAGGGGCTGCTGGGCGGCATGGATGAAGTCCCCGGCAGTGAGTGGACGGAAGACAGCGGTTGTGCCGACGAAACATCCGCACCGACCAGAGCGAACTGGCAGCAGCTGCCGGGCACGGTCACCCATGTGTTTACGCACTTCGCGCTGGAACTGACGGTTTACGCTGCAAAAACCAGAGCTCGCGGAAACACCCTAGGCGACTGGGTGCCACTCGACTCATTGTCCGAGCGTGCTCTGCCCACAGTGATGCGCAAGGTTGTCGCTCACGCAGATCCTGAAGCGGCCAAGCAGTTCAAGCAGAAAGCCTAGCTCGCTTCTGCCCGGATCTTCTGGCGTAGAACATCGATGGGTGTCAGGCCTGCATCACTCTTGAGGTGCCAGAACGTCCAGCCGTTGCAGGCTTCCTGACCCTGCACATGGGCCCCCATCTTGTGGATTGACCCAGTGGCGCCGGTCACCGCTAGTGATCCGTCGGCACGAACCCGTGCCTTGTGCCGCTTGCCGGGGCCGTAGAGCACAGTGCCCGGCTCGATCATGCCGCGCTCGACGAGCGTGCCGAACGGAACCCGTGGCTGCGCCCGTTTGGACTGTGTAACCTCAAGGGCTTCGGGGTCGGCATGCTGCACGCGGTCAATGCGCTGTTTCGCAATCTCCGCATACTGAGCGTCACGCTCGATCCCCACATATTTTCGACCCAGCTTCTTGGCAACGGCCCCTGTCGTGCCCGTGCCGAAGAAGGGATCAAGCACCACGTCACCAGGGTTGGACGATGCCAGGATCACACGATGCAGCAAGCTCTCCGGCTTCTGTGTGGGATGTGCCTTCTGGCCCTGATCGTCTTTCAGGCGTTCTCCGCCTGAGCAGATCGGCAGCACCCAGTCCGAACGCATCTGCAGGTCATCATTCAGTGCCTTCATGGCGTCGTAGTTGAAGGTGTACCCCTTGGCGTTGCGGTCCTTGGAAGCCCAGATCATCGTCTCATGGGCATTGGTGAACCGGCGGCCGCGGAAATTCGGCATCGGGTTGGACTTGCGCCATACAATATCGTTGAGCACCCAGAAGCCGATGTCCTGCAACGACCCGCCAGGTCCACAATCCCGCTTATGCC
>JANQMQ010000296.1 GCA_028279995.1 Candidatus Phaeomarinibacter sp.
GTTTTCGGGGTAGACCACCAGCTTGTCGATGACGCCGGCGAGGCGCACCAGCGCGAAGTCCAGCGTCACGGTGGCGTCGGGGCCGATCATACGCTCGACGGAGGAGTGCGAGATATCGCGCTCGTGCCACAGGGCGACGTTTTCCATCGCCGGGACCACCATGCCGCGGACGATGCGGGCGAGACCGGTGAGGTTTTCCGTCAGGATCGGGTTGCGCTTGTGCGGCATGGCCGACGACCCCTTCTGGCCGGCGGAGAAATATTCCTCTGCCTCCAAAACCTCCGTACGCTGAAGATGACGGATTTCGGTGGCGATGCGCTCGACCGAAGACGCGATGACGCCAAGCACGGCGAAGAAGTGGGCGTGGCGGTCGCGGGGGATGACCTGTGTCGAGACCGGCTCGGGTACGAGACCCATTTCCAGCGCCACATGTTCTTCGACGCTCGGGTCAATGTTGGCGAAGGTGCCGATGGCGCCGGAGATGGCGCAGGTGGCGATGTCGGCGCGGGCCTGTTCCAGCCGCATCTTGCCGCGCTCGAATTCCGCATAGGCCTGCGCCAGCTTCACGCCGAAGGTGGTGGGTTCTGCATGGATGCCGTGGGAGCGGCCGATGGTGATTGTGTCTTTATGTTCGTAGGCGCGCTTCTTGAGCGCTTCGAGCACCATGTCCATGTCGGCCAGCAGCAGGTCGGCGGCGCGGGTGAGCTGGACGGAGAGGCAGGTGTCCAGCACGTCGGACGAGGTCATGCCCTGATGGACGAAGCGTGAGTCCTCGCCGATGAACTCTGCCAGATGGGTGAGGAAGGCGATGACGTCGTGCTTCACTTCACGCTCGATCTCGTCGATCCGCGCCACGTTGAACTCGGCCTTCGAGCCCTTGTCCCAGATGTTCCTGGCGGCTTCCTCGGGGATCACGCCGAGCTTCGCCAGCGCAGTGCAGGCATGGGCCTCGATCTCGAACCAGATGCGGAACTTGGTCTCGGGCGACCAGATATCGGCCATTTCCTTGCGGCTGTAACGGGGGATCATGTGCGGCGGCTCCAAAACCTGCGTGAGTCTGTTGGTTGCGGGTGTTGATACGCCAAGGCCCCGCACACTTCCACCGCGATTAACGCGAAGGAGGCATGCGGGGCTCGGATGCGTCGAGCGGCATGATCCGCTCTTGGGATGGAGACGACCCTAGCGGGTGCCGCCTGACGCAAGAGGGGAGCGCAGGGCGTAGGCGCCGTCCCCCAGCAGGGCCTGCACCAGATTGGCGAATACCCAGAACACCGGGAATTCCCAGCCGCCGCCGGGGTTGGAGAACACCCAGCCGTTGGGCAGGTGCACCAGCGCGGCACCCAGCAGGACCGGCACGAGGGCCAGTGCCACGGCGCGGGTGTGCAGGCCGCGGATCAGGGCCACACCGCCGGCCACTTCCGCAAAGATCACTGCATAGGCCGTGACGCCGGGAAAGCCCTGGCTTTCAAAGAAGGCAACGGTGCCTGCCGGTGTGAACACCAGCACTTTCAGCAGGCCGTGGGCGAGGAAGGCGACCCCGAGCGTGACGCGCAGCAGCGTGGCAGCGAGGGGCGCGGTTGAGGTGTGCAGCTCGTCTTGAGTCAGAAGTGTCTTGAACATGGGTCATCTCCAGATGCGATTTGGTGCGTGAATGCGTTGATGGAGAGGAAGGTAGGTATTCCCATTAAGGGGATAATCAGGTAGATAGGAACAATATTGTTTCCAAATAGGGATAAGTGAGATGGACCGGCTCTCAACACTGGAAGTCTTCGTGGCGGTGGCGGAGCGGGGCAGCTTCTCCAAGGCGGCGGAGGATCTGAATCTGTCCAACTCGGCGGTGTCCAAGCAGGTGGCCGCCCTCGAGGAGCGGCTGGGCGCCCGGCTGCTCAACCGCACGACCCGGCGGGTCAGCCTCACGGATGTGGGGCAGGCCTACTGGGAGCGTGCGAAAGGTGTGCTGGCTGATCTGGAAGAGGCCGATGCCGCGGCCGCCAGCCTGCATGATGAGGCTCGCGGTGTGCTCAAGATGTCGGTGCCGTTCTCGTTCAGCCTCAGCCATCTGCCGCCGGTGATTGCGGACTTCATGGAAGCGCACCCGAAGCTCGAAATCGACCTGGTGCTCAACGACCGGTTCGTCGACATCGTGGATGAAGGCTTTGACGTGGCGATCCGCATCGGCGAGCTGGCGGACTCAAGCCTGAAGGCCCGGCGTATCGCGCCCGTCCGCCGGGTGCTGGCGGCGTCCCCCGCCTTTCTCGACAGGGTCGGGCGGCCTGACACGCCGGAGGACCTCAACGGCGACTGGTGCCTGCGCTATTCCATCGGCGGCGACACGCTGGAGCTGGAGCGCGAGGGCAACCCGGGCGACATCGCGGCGCAGATCAAGACCGGCGGACCTCTCAGGGTCAACAATGGCGACATGATCCGAGAAGCCATGCTGCGCGGTATCGGTGTCGCCAGCCTGCCCACTTTCATCATCGGCGAGGATCTCAAGTCCGGCGCGCTGGAACGCGTGCTGCCGGACTGGTGCGCGCGCACCATCGCCATGTACGCGGTCTACCCGCCCGGCAAGGCGCTCTCCGCAAAAGTCCGTCTGCTGATTGATTTCCTGGCAGAGCGCTTCGGTCCGGTGCCGCCATGGGACATGTTTGAAGACGGCTAGCAAGTTACCGTGTACCTCTGATCATGCCGGAGGGGTGCGGTGGAGAGCTGGCCTCAAGCTGTCTGCTGTCTTGTCGGCGCAAACAGAGCCAGCAGTGCGAACACCGCCAGCGTCACGACATGGAACGTCACCAGCGTGGTCAGATAGGCCATCTGCTCAGGCGCAAGCGCGAACTCGGTACCGGTCATGGCGACAGCATCGCGAAAGACCGTGTAGAGAACAATCTGGCTGGCAGCGGCGAGGATGAAGGCGATGAGTCCGAAGGGCCGCTTCAGGACCAGCCCGGCGACAACCGCGACATCAAGAACAAGATAGGCAACGTCTAGCGCCTGCCAGAGGCGCGGCGCGGCCATCCAGTCAAAGCCGGTGAGGCTGGCCATGTTTGCAACATGGACCGCAGCCCCATAAGCGTAGAACGCCGCGACCAGCAGCAGATACCAGCGCAGAAGCGGTTTGGCGTAGAGGCGTGTCATTCGCCCGAGTGTGCACGTGACCCGGCACTCGTACAGGACACAGGCCGTGCAAATTCTGCCAGCTACAGCAGGCCCAGCTGCCGCAGGCTGGCGTGGTTGCCCTTGCCGATCACCAGATGGTCATGCACGGCCACGCCCAGCGGCTTGGCGGCGTCTTCGACCTTCTTGGTCATGTCCACGTCGGCGCGGCTGGGGGTCGGGTCGCCGGAGGGGTGGTTGTGGACGAGGATGATGGCGCTGGCGCCCAGTTCCAGTGCGCGCTTCACGACCTCGCGGGGATAGACCGGCGTGTGGTCGATGGTGCCGCGGCTCTGGATTTCGTCCGCAATCAGAATGTTTTTGCGGTCGAGGAACAGGATGCGGAACTGCTCCGTCGTCTCATAGGCCATCGCCGCCGTGCAGTAATCCACCAGCGCCGACCAGCTCGAAATCGCTGGGCGGTCGAGCACTTTTGATTTGGCCAGCCGCAATGACGCCGCCTGAACGAGCTTGAGTTCCGTCGCCACGCCCTCTGATACGCCGTGCACTTCCACCAGCCGTTCCATGGGTGCGGTGATGACTTCGTTGAAGCCGCCAAAGCGCTTCAAAAGTTCCTTTGCCAGGGGTTTGGTGTCGCGGCGGGGGATGGCGCGGAACAGGATCATCTCCAGCAGTTCATAGTCGGGCAGGGCATCGGCGCCGCCCTGAATGAACCGCTCCCGCAGGCGCTGGCGATGGCCAGTGTGCGAGGGCTTCTGCTTTTCTGCTTTGGTTTTTGCCGGTGGTCGCGCCGGTGTTGGCTTGCTGCCTTTGGACTCATCGGCGCGCGTGTCAGGTTGGAGTTTGGGGAGTGGCTTTCCGCCTGTGTCCTCGAAGCCTGACATGGGGGAACGCCCTTAAGCGTAGGGCGGGCAGTGGAGCCCGGCGGGAGAGCCCGTGAAGATCTCGTAGCCGTCCTCGGTGACGCCGATCGAGTGCTCGAACTGTGCGGACAGGGACCGGTCGCGGGTCACCGCCGTCCAGCCGTCAGACAGAAGCTTCACATGCGGGCGGCCGAGATTGATCATCGGCTCGATGGTGAAGAACATGCCGGCCTTCAGCACCTGGCCTTCACCGGCAGTGCCGTAATGCAGGATGTTCGGCGCGTCATGAAAGACCTTGCCGAGCCCGTGGCCGCAGAAGTCACGCACTACGCTGCAGCGCTCTGCTTCCGCATAGGTCTGGATGGCGGCGCCGATGTCGCCAAGCGTCGCGCCGGGCTTCACGGCATCAATGCCGCGCATCATGGACTGGTACGTCACATCAATGAGGCGCTCAGCCTTTCGGTTGACGTCGCCAACGGGGAACATGCGGCTGGTGTCACCGTGCCAGCCATCCACCAGAAGCGTCACGTCGATGTTGACGATGTCGCCATTTTTGAGGGCCTTGTCGCCGGGGATGCCGTGGCACACCACGTGGTTGATGGATGTGCAGGACGAATGGCGGTAGCCGCGATAGCCGTAGGTTGCGGGAACGACGCCATGGTCGAGGGCGAAGTCCAGCACCAGCTTGTCGAGTTCTGCTGTCGTCACGCCGGGCTTCACATGGGGCACCAGCATGTCGAGGGCGGCGGCGGACATCTGCCC
>JANQMQ010000298.1 GCA_028279995.1 Candidatus Phaeomarinibacter sp.
AAGGTCGATGTCACTCAGCTTGCGACGGTCGGTGCCGAGCTGGAACATGGCCCCCGATGCATTGTCCGCCACAGTGTCTGCCAGGGTGATCTTCCAGTCGGCGATGGCGCTGTCGACGATCTCTACCGCCGCCACGGCGTAGTCGATGGCTCCGGCGACGTCGTCCACGCTCGGCTTTGCGGAGGTGACGGCGGCCTTCATGACAAAGGCGATTTCCGCTTCGGCTCTGGGCTGCATCAGGCTGGCGGTAGAAACCGCGTCCCCTTCTGCGACCTGACCACTTGCCCACAACATGCCGAAGTCCGGCTCACTGACGCCGAACTGCGCCTGCACGGAAGGCGACGTCAGGCCGATCTTGCGACCGACCAGCTGCTGGCCTTCTGCAATCAGCCTCTTGGTATTGATCTCCTGCACCTCATAGGCATCGTCCACATCAAATCCGGGATGGGATGTGGTCACAGGCGGGACAGGTGCGCAGGACTGCCGGGCCTCATAGAGGCTTGCGGCAATCTTTGCATGGGTGGCGGTATCAAATGGCATCAGCTGCACTCAGGAATGTATCGACGGTGGCGTTGAACTCTTCGGCATGTTCCCACTGAGCCCAGTGACCACATTGGGGCAACACGAACAGACGTGCACGCGGTATCTGCTTGAGAAGCGGGAACGCCATGTCCATAGGCATCACCCGGTCTTCGCGCCCCCAGATGATCATGGTCTCGTGGGGCAGTGTCGCCAGACGCGGGTCCGACCAGATGGGCTCAATGTGAACACCGCGCTGCGGGCGCATGGGCGGGTTCTCGATGATGTGCGGCTGCAGCGCGACTTCCATGCGGCCTTCCAGCAGCTCGTCGGTGATCTGCGAGGGGTCGTAGACAAACTCGTCGACAAATCCGCGCAGCCGCTCAAGGGACGGGCCTTCCCCGTCATAGAAGAACAGCAGCGTCTTGATGGCCTCGGTGGGATACTGGCTGAACATTGGGATGCTGCCGCCGGGGCCCATCAGGATCATCCGGCCAACCTTGTCCGGCCGGTCCATGGCAAGGCGGGTTGTCACCATGCCGCCCAAAGAATTGCCGACGAAGTGCGCGGTCTTGATGTCGAGCGCATCCAGGAACTGACCCATCTTGGTCGCATACCACTCGGGCATGGAGCTGCCCTTGGGCTTCACATCCGACTTGCCGAAGCCCGGCAGGTCCGGTGTCAGGACGCGATACTTCTTGGCGAGAGGTTCGATGTTGCGGTTGTAGTTGGACCAGCCGCCTGCGCCCGGACCACCGCCGTGAATGAGTACCAGCGGCGGTCCGTCACCGGCCTCGTGGTAGTGGATGTTCACCCCGTCCACATTCACCGTCTTGCTTGTGGATCCTTGTGTGAGTGTCGCTGTCGCCATGTTCCTGGGCCTTGTGTCTTTGTTGGTCTGAGAGAAAGTTCTTGCGGTCTAGCCGACGTGTTTGTGGCCCCACATGCTGGTGACCTCGTGATGGGTCACGCGCCAGACGTCGTCATGGACGGGGATACCCTCACACCCGACTTCCACCTCGAAGCCAGAAGGTGTGCGCACATAGAATGAAACCATCTTGTCGTTGGAGTGCTTGCCCAGCGTCATGGTCTGTTGCACGCCGCAGGGCTTGATGCGGTCCATCGCGTAGCCGACATCATCCAGCGTCGCCATTTCGAGCATGAAGTGATGCAGGCGCTTGGGCGCAGGCATGTTGGCTAGCGCAAGCGTGTGGTGGCGCGGATTGCAGTGATAGAACTCAAGCAGCACGGACGTATCCGGGCCCAATTGCATGCCGATCGTGTCTGACAGACGGAAGCCGAGGACATCCGCATAGAAGGCTCGCACCTCGTCCACGTTGGAGGCGGCAAGGACGATGTGCCCGACGCCCTGATCCCCGGTCAGGAACGACGTGACCCCTGCAGGAGAGACAAAGGGGCTGTCAGTAACTTCCGTCGCGCCTACATAGATCTCAATGCTTAGACCCGCCGGGTCCGTCAGCCGGATCAAATCGCGTACACCGCGTGCGTCCCTGAGAGCTGCGTCTGCTTCTTCAAACGCAATGCCGCGGGCTCTCAGATCAGCCTTGAGGGCGTCAAAGGCTTCATATGTGTCCACCTCAAAGCCTGCAAAGGAAATGTCGTCCTTCTCGCCGGGCTCAACGGCGATGCGCCAGGCACGGGCATCCAGGCGGTACCGCATCTGGTCGCCGCTACCGCCTGCGGGCATAAGGCCGAGAAAATCCTCGGCGAAGGCCTTCCAGGCTGTGGTGTCACTGACTTCAAAACCGACATAACCAAGAGATGATATGCTCATGGGGCTTTCCTATTGAGAGGGATATTTGTCAGCCAGGCCTTGCCCGGCGGCGGTGACGCCGATGCCGCGAATGCCGATGCCTGTTTCACACATGAGGACCCCGCCGGTTGCCGGGGCACTGTCGCGGCGCGAGGCGTAGTAGAGATATGCGCCTGCGTAGTCTTCCGGGTCGGGCACCATGGCCAGCGGCACGGCAGGTATGGCGAGTGCCGGCAGGTCGATGCTGCTGATGGGGGTGTCAGACAGGCCGAGCGCCTGGGGGCCGCGCAGATCCGTATTGATCGGCCCGGGAGCCACGCCGTTAACGCGGACATGAGGGGCGAACTCGAAGGCGAGCTGGCGGATGACACCGACAAGGGCGT
>JANQMQ010000303.1 GCA_028279995.1 Candidatus Phaeomarinibacter sp.
TGACACGGCTGCTCCCACCTTGGCGGTGGTGGTCAGCAGGGCATAGAGCAGGGCTGTCCGGTTATGACCGGTCTCCAGCCTGTCCTTGTCGCAGACATCCGCCATCATGGAGCGCAGCAGGAAGGGTCCGGCACCGAATGCAAACCCAAGGAAGAACGTGGCGAACAGGGCGAAGTAGAAATCACCGGCGCCGACAAACAGATAGGTTACCTGCGCGACCATGCTCCAGATCAGCGCCACGCACAGGGCGCGATGCTTGGACATGCGCTTGGCCAGCCACATCCAGAACGGCATGCCGGCAAAGCCGAGCACGAAATAGCCCAGCAGCATGAGGCTTGAATAGTTCGGCAGTTCCCACACGAAGCGGGCCAGGAACAGATAGCTCGACCCGATGATGCCGATGGCCAGGCTGGTCATCATGTCAGCTGCCACAATGCGGGCCATGCTCCAGTTGGTGAAGAGAATCTGCAAGGCCTCGCGCCACGGCATCTTGCGGTCGCGGCGGACAGGCGCCGATTCATCAGGCACCAGCAGGATTGCGGCAAGGGCTGTCAGGGGCAGGCTGATGATCAGGAACCAGCCCATGGCGCTGACCTTGCCGAAGGCATCAACGTCGGTTGTCTGTTCCAGAACCGCAGGCAAGGCCAGCACAGACACCATGCCCAGAATGATCGCGACTTCGCGCCAGCCATAGATGCGGTTGCGCTCCGCATAGTCTCTTGAAAGTTCCGCGCCCCAGCTTTGGTGGGCAATCGTCAGCATGGTGTAGCCGACATAGAGAATGAGCATCCATACCAGCAGATAGGCCGCGCTGGCGCCCTCGGGCGGGAAGTAGATGAAGACGGCGGAGACCAGCAGAAGCGGCACCGACAGGGCGATCCAGTGGCGGCGGCGGCCCCAGCGGGTGGGGTAGTGGTCAATCACCACGCCCATGATCGGGTCAGTCACCACATCAAAGATGCGGGTAATCATGAAGATCGTGCCGACGAGGGCGAGGCCGAGACCAACCTCGGTGGCGTAGAGGGGAGGCAGATACACCGTGATGGGGAGGCCCAACCCTCCCATGGGAAAGGTCAGGGCGGCATAGGCCGCAAGTGGTGTGTTCTTCAGGCGCTCGCCTACGGGCACAGCCGTAGATGCGCTGGTGCCGGACGGGCCCGTGGAATCGGGGCCGGCAGAAGCGGTATCAGCCAATTTTTCCTCCGCAGCCGCTCCTGCTTTTGGCGCAGGTTAAGGGCCGTCGCACTGAATTTTCATGTGTCGGCACATCATGTGGGGGGATTGCGGCAAATGTCACCCCTTGATGAGCAAGGTGTTTCAAACCGCAGCTCAAAAAATGCCGTTGCGCCGCGCGCGCTGGACCATTAGTTCTTTGAACATGAAAATGAACGCGGGTCATTAATGCCCGTTGTGCAGGGGAGAAGACATGCGAGACTTCAAGGACAGGGTTGTGGTCATCACCGGTGGTGCAACCGGTATCGGCTTTTCCTTCGCCAAGCAGTTTGGAGCGGAGGGCGCCAAGC
>JANQMQ010000309.1 GCA_028279995.1 Candidatus Phaeomarinibacter sp.
ATTCTCGATTTCCGTCTGCGCGCGCGCCAAGGCATCTTGCCGGCTCACATCAGAATTGGCCTGAATGATGTCCGCCATCTGACGACCGATGGTCATCAAAGGATGTAAGGCAACCATCGGGTTCTGAAACACCATTGCGGCCCGACCACGAAATCCCGCAAGGCTTAATTTGTCCGAGACCGGATATTTCTCGCCGTTCATCGCGACGCTGCCCGTCGCACGGGCATTGCCCGGCAGCATACCGAGACAAGCTGCGGCGGTGAGAGATTTGCCCGAGCCGGATTCCCCCACAAGACCCAGCACTTCGCCGGGAGCAACGGTCAAGCTGATGTCTTCAATGGCCGTGACGGCGCCTTCCGCGGTGTCAAAGGTGACAGAGAGATTTGCCACTTCCAGAACGTTCAGCGTTTCGGTCATACGCGCCCCCGGAATTTGGGGTCCAGCGCGTCCCGCAACCCGTCGCCGAACAGGTTGACCGCAAGAACGGTGATGAAGATGGCAAGTCCCGGGAACGCCGCAGTCCACCAGTAATCCAGAAACAGCGCGCGGGAGGAGGCCACCATCAGGCCCCACTCGATGGCAGGCGGCCGGGCGCCCAGACCGATGAAGCTCAGGGATGCCGCTGCGAGGATGGTGTAACCAAAATCCATGGAGCCCTGCACCATAACCGGCGTGGACGCATTAGGCAGGGCGTGGCGCACCATCACCTTGGTGTGGCTGACACCCATGGCACGCGCGGCGGTGACGTAAAGCTCACTCTTCACCGAGATGACGCTGGCGCGCACGATGCGGGCATACCAGGGAAACCACGAGATGCCGATGGCAAGCATGGTGTTGAGGAGGCCGGCGCCCAACGCAGCCGTGATTGCGATCGGGAGGAGCAGCGGCGGGAAGGCCAGAAACACGTCCGAAACACGCATCATGATTGCGTCAACGCGCCCGCCGAAATACCCGGCAACAAGTCCGATGGGGATGCCGATCAGCATGGCAATGAAGACCGCCATGAAGCCGACAATCAGCGACAGCCGCCCACCATGCAGGACCTGACTGAAAATGTCGCGACCCAGAACATCTGTCCCGAACCAGTTGTCAGCACTCGGGGACTGGAGGCGATTGCTGAGGTTCAGTGCCGTTGGATCATGAGGTGATATCCAGGGGGCAAGGGCGGTCAGCAGCACAATCAAGATGATGACCACACCACCGGCGACTAGGAGTGGATTGCGGGCCGCCATGCGGCGATAGCGGGCGCCACGTGACAGGCGTTCAAAGTCCTGTTCCGGGTTGAGAAGGCTCATGAGACGCGCAACCTCGGGTCAACGACCTGATAGAGCAGATCGACCGCCAGGTTGACGGTGAGATACGCCGTCGCCAGCACCAGCGTTACGCCGGTCACGGCAGGGAAATCATTGGTGATGACGGAGTTGACCGCATAGCCGCCGATGCCTGGCCAGTCGAACACATACTCCACAATGACACTGCCGCCGAGCATATAGCCGTAAATCAGTCCGAACACGGTCAACAGGGGGACGAGCGCCGCTCGCAACGCGTAGCGATAGTGGACCTTCTCGGTGGGAAGGCCATAGGCGATGACGGTCTTGATGTGATCCTGGCTCATCACTTCGATCATGTTGTTGCGGGTGACGCGCATGACGGAAGCCGTTGTGGCGGCAGCAAGGGTCAGCACGGGCAGGGCAAGATGTGCCAGCGCACTGCCGAAGGCTTCCAAATTGCCGTCCAACAACGTGTCGATGAGGAAAAAGCCGGTGACTGTATCGAACGGATTGTCGAGCATCACATCGCCATCAATCCGGCCCTGTAGGGGCAGCCAGCCAAGCTGTCCGTGAAAGACGAGCTGGAACAGCAGTCCGAGGAAGAACACCGGCAGGGCCAAACCGACAACCGACACGCTGCGCGCCGCATGGTCACTGATGCCATTCGGCTTCACAGCCGAGTGGATGCCCAGCGGAATGCCGATGGCAAGTGCCAGAGCAAACCCGACGGTAACGAGTTCGGCAGTGGCGGCAAAGCGGGCGCCAATGTCTGAAATCACCAATTGGCCGGTCCGCAGGCTGGTGCCAAAGTCCCCGGACAGCACATCCCGCAGATAGGCAAAAAACTGAATCCAGATCGGCTG
>JANQMQ010000346.1 GCA_028279995.1 Candidatus Phaeomarinibacter sp.
CAAGTCATCCGTGAGGGATACACCAGAGGCCAGCACCACGAACAGCACCACGCGGGTATCGCCCTGCCATTCCTGGCCGATCACCAGCGCTTCGATCACTTCAGGCAGTTGGTCGACCTGGCGGTAGATTTCAGCCCTGCCGATGCGCACGCCGCCAGGGTTCAGCGTCGCATCCGAGCGGCCATGGATGATGAAGCCGCCCGCCCCGGTTTCCTCCGCAAAGTCGCCGTGGTGCCAGACATTGGGGAAGCGCTCGAAATAGGCGGCGCGATAGCGTGCGCCGTCCGCATCGTTCCAGAAGCCGATGGGCATGGCGGGGAACGGGCGGACACAGACAAGCTCGCCCTTTTCGCCGAACACCCTTTGGCCGTCATCGTTCCAGATTTGCGTGGCCATACCGAGGCCCGCCGCCTGTATCTCGCCCCGGCGCACCGGCAGCAGCGGGTTGCCGAGCACGAAGCAGGATACGATGTCAGTGCCGCCGGCAATCGACGCCAGATGCACGTCCGGCTTGATGGCGTCCATCACATAGTCAAACCCTTCGGGCACCAGTGGCGACCCGGTGGACAGAAGCATCCGCAGGGCGGACAGGTCATGACTGTCGCGCGGGCGCAGGCCTTCATTGTTGATGGCGTCGATGAATTTGGCCGAGGTGCCGAAATGGGTGACGCGCTGGCGCTGCACCACGTCAAACAGAACCTCGGGCCCTGGATGAAAGGGCGATCCGTCAAACAGAACCAGAGTCGCACCCGCCTGTAGCCCCGTGACAAGCCAGTTCCACATCATCCAGCCGCAGGTGGAAAAGTAGAAAAGTGTGTCGTCCGCCGTCAGCCCGCAATGCAGGCGATGCTCCTTGGCATGTTGCAGCAACGTGCCACCGGCGGAATGGACAATGCATTTGGGCGCGCCAGTGGTGCCGGAGGAAAACAGCACATAAAGCGGGTGGCTGAAGGGCAGCGGCAGGAAGGTGGGCGTGTCCGCGTCTTCCGCATCCAGCGCGTCGCGCCAGAGTTCCGCCTTGGGGACAGGTCCGACATCGTCATCCGCCATGTAGGGCACGACTAGAACGCCTGCGAGGGATGTCAGGCCTTCTGCAATCTCGCGGAGCTTATCGCGCGTATCATGGGTCTTGCCGCCATAGGCGTAGGCGCCGCAGCCGATCAGCAGTGTGGGCTCGATCTGGCCGAAACGATCCAGCACGCCCTTGACCCCGAAGTCCGGCGAGCAGGAAGAGAAAACCGCACCGAGACCGGCTGCCGCCAGCATAGCGACAATCGTTTCGGGCATGTTTGGCATCATCGCCGCCACGCGATCACCGGGGCCGACGCCGTAACGGGCAAAAACCTGCTGGGCGCGCGCCACATCCTGCTTCAGCGCGCCCCAGGTCACGCGCCAGGCATCTCCTGTCTCCGACCGGAAGACCAGCGCCACATCCTCGTCGTCGCCCGCGTGAGCCAGCAGGTTTTCAGCAAAGTTGAGCTGCGCGTCGGGCAAGAAGCGCGCGCCAGGCATGGCATCCGCGTCTTCCAGAATGGTCTCACCCGGCGTGCCAACGATGCCGCAGTCGTCCCAGACGCTTTGCCAAAACTCCTCGCGGTGATCGACTGACCAAGCGTGCAGGTCCGGCCATGCGCCCAACTGCCGGTTCCAGCGCGCAGACGCGCTCGCCGCAAAGCGGGCCATGGGTGACGCAGCCGGGTTGTCGGGCTGCCAGAGAATGGTGTTTTGATCAGACATGGCTATGCGATAGCGCTCCGGGCACTGGAAATCAAAGTGTGAGATCAGGGCCCGGTGCAGGGCTGGTCTAGAAGACCAGCCCTGCCGCCTGCGTTTCCAGCAACTGCCTGAAGTCACCTTCCGGCTTTTGCATGAGCTGGGCATGGGTGCCCTGCTCCACAATACGCCCCTGACGGAACACCAGAATGCGGTCCACATCGCGCAACGTGGACAGCCGGTGCGCGATCAGGATCGTTGTCCGGCCTCGCATCAGTTCCTCAATCGCATCCTGAATGATGCTCTCCGTATGGGAGTCGAGACTTGATGTGGCTTCGTCCAGCACCAGGATCGGCGCATCTGCCAGGAACGCCCGGGCAATGGCCACCCGCTGGCGTTCACCACCGGACAGCTTCACCCCACGTTCGCCCACTTCGGTGTCATAGCCCTGCGGAAGATTGAGAATGAACTCTTCCGCATGTGCCCGCCGGGCAGCCTCCATGATTTCCTCACGGGTGGCATCAGGCCTGGCATAGGCAATGTTCTCCGCCAGCGAGCGGTGGAACAGGGCCGGGTCCTGCGGCACCAGGGCGATGGACTGCCTGAGCGATGACTGGGTGACATCGGCCACATCCTGCCCGCCAATGACGATGCGCCCGCCATCCACATCATGCAGCCGCTGCAACAGCTTCACGAAGGTGCTCTTGCCCG
>JANQMQ010000349.1 GCA_028279995.1 Candidatus Phaeomarinibacter sp.
GCAATGGGCCCCCGGCCTCCCCAAGACCCGCTCCGGCAAGATCATGCGCCGCATCCTGCGCAAGATCGCCGAAGACGATTTCTCCAACCTCGGCGACACCTCGACTCTGGCCGACCCAAGCGTCGTCGACGACCTGATCAACAACCGCCAGAATTTGGGTGGTGCAAGCGGGTAAAGAAACTCAGCGGCATGCACCTGACCGTATGGTGCATGCCCGAACCGCATCATAGCCGCGCCTGAAGTGCCGCCCTGATGCGATCCCGAAGAGGTCCCTGCTGGGCCTCTGAAAAGCGTGGAGCAGCTGCCCAGTCGTAGAACCACACAGGCATGGTACGCAGATTGTCCGGCTCGCTGTCATATCGAGGAAAGACATGCGCATGCAGCGCCGGTTCAGAGTTGCCGAGTAACTCGTAGTTTATCCGCTGCGCACCGGTTGCCTCGAGAATGGCATCCCCTAGCAAGGCCATGTCCTGCAGGAAGGTGCCCCGCGCGTCATGCGACAGATCATTGAGGGACGGAACCACCGGGTCCGGCAGAAGCAGAGAATACCCTTCCAGGAACTGCACGTCCCCCATGACAACCCAGCCGCTTGCCACCTGTGAGATCACATAAGGGTTGCTGCCGTCGCGCGCGGCACTGACCCGCTGATGAATGAGTGTTTGCATCCTGACCTCCGTGTCGCCGATCATTGCATAAATCAGTGCTGCAAAACGGATCACACATCATGACCACCAGAACGGTCCTCATCACCGGAGCTTCTGCCGGCATCGGCAAGTGCTTTGCTGAGTTCTATGCAGCCAAAGGCTATGACCTGATCCTGACGGCGCGCCGTGCCGACCGGCTGACGGAACTGGCAACGCAGCTTTCGTCCGTCAACAGCATCAAGTGCGAAACCATTTCCGCTGATCTGGCCGACCCCACGGCACCGGACGCCATCTGGGCGGAGATCACCGCCCGCGGTCTGCAGGTCGATGTGCTGATCAACAATGCCGGCTACGGCATGAACGACCACTTCACTGACTATGACTGGGCGGCCCACCGCGACTTCATCCAGATCATGGTGACGGCCTATGCCCATCTCTGCCACCTCGCTCTGCCCGGCATGAAAGAGCGCGGATATGGGCGGATCATCAATGTGGCGTCGCTTGCGGGCCTCGCCCCCGGCACCTTGGGCCACACGCTCTATGGCGCGTCCAAGGCCTTCCTCATCAAGATGTCGGAAAGCCTGTCACTGGAAAACGAGGGAACCGGCGTGCATGTGACGGCCCTCAACCCCGGCTTCACGCGCTCCGAGTTTCACACCACCGCCGGTGTGCAGGAGACCGTGGACCGGATGCCCAAATGGATGTGGATGCAGGCGCCGGACGTTGTGGCGGAGGCCTTTGAAGCCAGCGAGAAAGGCCGGGCACAATGGGTCCCCGGCCGCGCCAACAGGGTTACAGCGTCCGTGCTGCGGCACTTCCCGCCGCGCCTGGCGCTGACACTCTCCCGCCGCCGTGCCGCTGCGCAGGACAAGCTCAACATTGAGAGC
>JANQMQ010000355.1 GCA_028279995.1 Candidatus Phaeomarinibacter sp.
CCCCCTGCTCTGCCACCAGATGACCCCAGTATGGCTGATCGCCGAACACCGGACAGACAATGGATGGCCGTCCCCAGCGCAGTGCTTCATGGGTCGTCCCCGCCCCGCCGTGATGGACCACGGCTGCACATCGCGGAAACAGCCAGGCGTGCGGCGCACTCGCCAGTGCGAAATGCTGCGGCGGCAGATCATCAGATGACAGACCGCTCCAGCCGGTCGCAATCAGGCCGCGCTGACCTGCCTTGTCCAACGCCTCCACGACAGTTCGTGTCAGGGCCTTTGCATCATCGGATGGCATGCTTCCAAAGCCGACATAGACCGGTGGCGGCCCCTTCTCGAGAAACGCCGTCAGTTCCGCCGGTGCTTCCCAATCCTCATCGGAATGCGTGAACCAGTAGCCGGTTATCATTTCGTGAGGCGCATAATCATCCGGACTCGGAACAAGGTGTGGGCTGAACGCATGGAGCCTTGGAACCGGCTGCCCGTCGGGATGGTAGCCGGTCAGCACATCAAGCTTCGGACGCCGCTGCACTTTCGTGTTCCGTGCCATCCACTTCTTGAGAAGTGACGTGTAGCCAAGGCGTGTAAGCCAGAGGAAGGCTCTGTTCAGCAACGGCGTGAACAGACCTGCACGCCGCCAGGGGAAGATGGGGTTGGGAAATCTGGATGTCAGCGTATAGGCCGGCTGCAGATAGACAGGCACAGCAATCGCCCCGAGCGCCCGGGCGGCATAGACCGCGGAAAACGCCTTGGGGTGATAAACGATAACGTTCGGCTTCTCGGCTTGGGCAACCTCCCAGACATCTTCCAACTGCGTCTGCATGAGGTCCTGCGATAGCCGCCAGGCCCGGATGAGACCGCGCAGCGAGCGCATGCCGTCTCTGAGAACCGGGCTTTCCAGCTCGGCCTGCATATCGACGGAAACCGGCGCCGCCCGCAGCCCGGCGTCTTCAATCATGGATGTGAAATTCGCAGCCGTTGAGAGGGCCACATCGTGGCCATCTGCCTTGAGCTCGTGCCCCAGGGCGATGAACGGCTGAACATCGCCGCGTGATCCCAACGTCATCAACAACACACGCATGGGATCACCTTTCACCAAGACACCAGACCTATGTGGCCGGTGTCAGAGCGGAAACAAGGCTTTAGTCGAGACGGCCGAAGGTCATCTTGTTGAGGGCAAGAAACGCAACCAGGAAAATCAGGATGGCAATGATGGCGGACATGGAGGTGTCTTTCTGTCTGTGCGACTCGCGCCTCTCCGGCACAAATCAGGCTGAGCTGCGCGGGACTATAGAGGGTTTGGGCGCAAAACCAAGATGCGTCTTGTTGGCCCGCTCCGGGACGTATCGGACACACCCGACCGTGGGTCATTTTTGTTTTGACCTGTCGATAATCCCATCTGAAACTATGCGCACGTCTCTGTGACGCCCAGAACAACAAATCGGAGGATCACCCATGCCTGCACATCGTCTCATAAGCCTGGCAGCAGCTACTACACTTTTTGCAGGCATTGCTAGCGCCCATGCTGAAGACTACGACGCGCCTCAGGCTGCGGCAGAAGCTGCGCCCCAGGTTACACTCGGCAACGGCGAAGAAAACTGGATCATGACGGACGGTGCATCTCGCGATGGTGCCACCTTCACCTTCCCCGAGGTCCAGATAGCGGCAAATGGCTGGCTTGTGATGCACCCGTTCAAGGATGGCAAACCGAACGGCAAGGTCTATGTCGGGCACACCTACGTCGAAGCAGGCACGAGCAAGGACGTAGAGATCACCGTCGACGAAGAACCCGACACGGGCGAAATGTTCATCGTGATGCTGCATAGCGATGTGGACGAAGACAAGGAGTTCGATTTTGTGTTCGTCAATGAACGTGAGGTCGAAGACAAGGCCGTGTTCGAGGGAATGCAGATGATCGCACACCCTTACGCTGCACCTTAGTCAGCGCAGCATCCGCTCATGCAACGTTTACCCGGCGGAACCTGTTCCAAAGGGCGAACGGCGCACCGCCCAGCAGAACTTCGACAAGATCGACGTCCTGAAAGTCGCCATTCAGTGATAGCCGTGGCAGCGCGCGCAGGTGATTGCCGTGTTCGTCAAACAGCAGTCCCTTGCGAGTTGTGACTGCTGACGCAAATCGCTGTTCCGATGCGAGATCAAACTCGCGGGCGCCGGCAGACCCTTCGTCGCCATAGGGATATGCGAAGTGTGTTGGGCGCTTGCCCAGTTCATCTTCCAGCCGTGCGGTACCTGCCAGCATGTCTTCTCGGGCACGGTCCAGCGGCAGCTTGGCAAGGGCATAGTGGGCCGCTGTGTGAGCGCCAACCGTACACAGTGGATGCGCATCAAGGGCGCGTACCTGATCCCAGCTCATGGACAGCTCGCGCGACAGGGCCAACCCGTCAATGCCTGCATGTTCGGCGAGGAGCGACACTGCCCGGCGTGCGTCATCCTCGCTCACATCGCGCAGACGCCAGTAAACACTCTCCCATGCACCACGTTTCTCCCGGTCGGTCCTGGCAGCATCGATGATAGTTTCACCATCTATCTCCATTTCCAGATGATCCAGCGCGCGAATGGAGGCTTCGAGCGTCAGCCACCACAGATCGGCAGTGCCATCCGGCAGGTCGGAGGCCACATACACGGTGAAGGGAACATTGTGTTTTTCAAAGATGGGCAGTGCCAGCTCAAAGTTGTCCTTGTACCCGTCATCAAAGGTGAAAACGGCAAAAGGCCCCGGACCGCCGGCACGAAGGCGGCGAACCATTTCGTCCGGTGTCACGATGTCATATCCCAATGCCTGCACGCGGGTGATGACCTCATCAAGGAAAGCCGGCGTGATTTCAAGGATGCGGTTCGGAGCAAAGTCACCGGGTTTTGCCGCAGGCTCCACCACCCTGTGCATCATCAGCACGGCGCCCAGGCCGCGCCAGCTGTCGCCCAGCATGCGGTGCGCACGCGTGGTCCGCAGCGTACTCAGGCCAAACTTCAACACATCATTGCCAGCCAGGCGCATACTCAAATTCCACAAAAGTAAAAGACAATGCCGCGACATTAACGGCGAGTGATTGCCAAGCGATTGACGCAGGCCAGTGCGAACACATGCCAGGCCGATGGCACCCTTCTTGCGATTTCACCACCAGAAATCCGACTGAAAGGGCCTAGCCATGCGTGCTTCAGCCACTCGCAACCAGACTGATTTGCTTGAAAATCAAGGGCTTACATCCATTAATCACGTGGATGAATTGGTGTTCAGCACAACTGCCGACATGGATGCTCTTCGCCAGAGTTGGCGCAACCTGGAGCATCGCGCCGTGGGCCACGTGTTCCAGACATGGTCCTGGGTCTCAAATTGGCACAGACATGTGGGAACAGCCCGGAATATTTCTCCGCTGATCATCACCGCAACAAGTCGCGATGGCGTTCTGCGCGCACTCCTGCCAATGGGTGTCCAAACTCGGGCAGGCTTCCGCACTCTTGTGTGGCTGGGCGCGGAGCATGCCGACTACAAGGGGCCTCTGCTGGATACAGATCTGGCTGCCCAGCTCACGCCTGAGACCACACGGAAGTTGTTTGGAGCGGCATTCAGGATGGTGCCAGGCATAGACGCGGTTCGCCTTGAAGACATGCCAATGGACCTTGATGGCGCTCCACATCCAATGCTCGCCTATCCTCATCAACTTGGCCCGTCTGCGTCTCATGCCCTCACACTCGAAGGTGGTTTTGACGACCTGTATGACGCCCGCCGAGGATCTTCATCCCGAAAGAAACTGAGGCAGAAGCAGCGCCGGTTGGAAAAAGCCATTGGCCCGACAGGCATGAGTATTTCGTATTCACCCCACACCCGTTCCAAGGCAATTGCGACCCTGATTAGGCAGAAGCGAACCCGCCTGAAGGAAATCGGTGCTGCCGACATGTTTGCAGCGCCCGAGGTTCGCGCGTTCTATCGAAGCTTGGCCGAACAGCATCCCGAGATATGCCAGCTGAGTACCTTCGAAGCTGATGGCACCATTCTGGCAGCCAATTGGGGCTTGGTGTGGGGAGACCGCTACTACTACGTGCTGTCGACAATAACCGATGGCGAATACCGGGCGCACTCGCCAGGACAACTGCACCTGAACAACCTCATTGCGTGGAGCATTGCGCGAGGCCTCTCGACGTTTGATTTCACCAAAGGCGACGAGCCCTACAAGGACGATTGGTGCGACATCACCACTGATCTTTTTGATGTTTACCTTGGCTTAACCATCAAGGGCCGCGTGGCGGCATTTACGCATGCCAAGACGCGAAAGGCACGGCGCTACATCAAGCAGTCCCCGGTTCTGTGGCCGTGGGCAAAAAAGCTTCGAAAACTCGCCAAAGAACACCTCCTGCACACCCCTTAGTAACCCCAGCATGAGAAGTTTACCCAACTTAAGAGCCAAGATCGGCTTCTGACTTCTTATTGCCCACTCGGAGAACTTCAGCCATGTCCGGCATTCTCGATATTTCCCAACAAGACGCAGACAATTTCTCTCTCGGTACCATCAAGGCCAAGCACCGCTTCATGGAAAGTGGACTGTTTGAAGATGACGCGCTGGCAACCCTTATTGAAGAATATCCAGCGGACTGCATGAGCATTCACACAACGACGCCGGACCCTGACGGTGTCGAAACATGGCGTCATGGGTCAATGGGCGGTCGCACGGGTGCCGAAGTCATCGAGGCGGTTCGCCATGGCCAGTTGTGGATCAATCTCCAGCACATGGAAGACGTGGCACCGCGCTACCACAATCTCGTCGCCCGGTGCTTTGACGAGATCAACCGGCTCAACCCGAAGTTCAAGCATATGCGCCACAATACGGGCCTGCTGATTTCAAGCCCGCGGTCACGCGTGCTGTATCACAGTGACATTTCCCCGGTCATTCTGGCCCATGTGCGTGGCCGCAAGCGTCTTTGGCTGTATCCGGACTCTGAAGAGTTCATTTCCAACAAGTCCCGCGAGCAGGTTGTTCTGAAGGAAACGGAAGAAGAAATTCCCTACACCGAGGACTATGACAAGCACGCTCAGGTCTTCGACCTCATGCCCGGCGATCTGCTGTCCTGGAAGATGCAGGCGCCGCACCGGGTGGACAATCTTGATGGGCTGAACGTCTCGGTCACGACGGCTTACTACACGCCTGCCGCCATGAAGCAGTATGGCGTGGTCTATGGCAACGGTGCCATGCGCCGGCTCTTCGGCATGGATCCAAAAAGCATCGACACAAAGGGTATTGCGGCGCTTGCCAAATGTGCCCTCGCCGTAATCGTGCGGAAGGCGGGCCTTCTTGAAGGCAATCAGCGCGTCTTCAAGACCACGTTCGAAGTCGACCCAAAGCAGGAGCTCGGCTACGTGGAGTTTGAAGGGCATCGGGCGAAAGCCTGACCCGCGATAGGCACGTCCATGTCCCAAAACGCGGTATCCCCCACCCTGGATAGCCCCGCCCCCAATCCGGGCGGGGCACCGGCACATCTGAGTATCGTTTCATCGGTTGATGAAACCCAGTTTCGGGTGTCCGTGTATCAGAGCCTGGACGATTGCGCCGTAGCATGGCGTCTGTTTGAAAGCGAAGCGCACGCAACAGCGTTTCAGCATCACGCCTGGATGAACTCGTGGATGCATACAGTGGGCCGGGCCCGCGGTATCGAGCCACGCATTGCGCTTGTTCGCAACGCTGCCGGCGATCTGGTGATGATCCTGCCGCTGGCAATTGAGCGTACCTTTGGCGTTCCTCATCTCATCTGGCTGGCCCAGGACGAGGCGGACTATCACGGGCCGCTCATTCATCCCGCATGGAATACGAAGACGCCGCACGAGGAAGTCGGTCGCATTCTGTCTGCCGTTGCAGCAAGCATCCCCGAAGTGAAGGCATTTGCCCTCACCAAGACGCTGGCAAAGATCGAGGGCATGTCGAACCCGTTGACAGCGGTAAAACATGCCCCCCACCCCTCCTCCGGCCATGCAATCACCCTGGCCGGAGAGGACTACGAGACCTTCTATGCCGGTATGCGCAGCAAATCGACACGCAAACGCGACCGGCAAAGGCGTCGGCGCCTCGAAGAAACCGGCACCGTTGAGTTCTCGACGCCGGAAACCCAGCCCGAACAGCATGCAATGCTCGACGCGATCCTTGCGCAGAAAGCCTGTTGGCTGAAACAGCGCGGTATTGTCGATCCTTTCGGCTCACAGGAAGTGAAGAGTTTTTTCCATCAACTCATCGATGACCAGTCGGCTC
>JANQMQ010000374.1 GCA_028279995.1 Candidatus Phaeomarinibacter sp.
TGCAGTTTGGTCGTCCGATCTCCAAGTTCCAGGCGATTCAGCACCAGCTGGCGGAGCTTGCCACTCACGCCGCATCTGTCGGAGTTGCAGTCGACACAGCGGCTCGGGCCGTTTTGGCCAATCCAGGTGACGCGGAGTTTGATATCGCGGTCGCCAAGGTGCGCGCCTCGGATGCAGCGCAGATTGGCGCGTCCATTGCCCACCAGACACATGGTGCCATCGGCTTCACATATGAGCACGGGCTGCATTTCTGGACCCGCCGACTATGGTCATGGGCACCCGAATATGGTGATGCAGCATACTGGGCGCAGCGCCTCGGAAGAAAAGCAATTTCAGGCGGCGGACATGACCTTTGGGCTACCGTCACGGCCCGCTAGAAACACGCCGAAAACGATAGCTACCTAGAGGACTGTTGCCATGAAAGTCTCAGAAGCACTGGACACGAGATTCACCTGCCGCGCCTTCAAAGACACACCTGTCCCTCGTGAGACACTCGAAAAGTTGCTGGAGACGGCAAAGCGAGCACCGTCCGGCGGCAATCTGCAACCCTGGCATGTCTACGTCGTTGGCGGCGACGATCTGGTGGATTTCAAGAAGATCATTGCCGAGAAACTTCCGGATAATCCGTTCGGCGAGGGGACGGAGTACGAGATCTATCCCCCGTCCTTGAAAGAACCGTACAAGTCACGTCGCTACAAGGTTGGCGAAGACATGTATGCCACAATCAATGTAGCACGCGAGGACAAGGCAGGGCGGCTTTTGCAGTTTGCCAAGAACTTTGAGTTCTTCGGCGCTCCGGTCGCCATGTTCTTTTCAATCGACCGCACGATGCAGGAGGGGCAGTGGTCTGACCTGGGCATGTTCATCCAGTCCATAATGTTGCTGGCCCGCGAGTATGGTCTGGATACCTGCCCACAGGAGGCATGGGCCATCTGGTACAAAACAATTGGCGAGTTTGTTGGTATCCCCGATGAACAGATGCTGTTTTGCGGTCTTGGAATCGGCTACCGCGATGAAGACGAACCGATCAATACGCTCAGAACCGAGCGCGCGCCGCTTGATGAATTTGTGAGTTTCAAGGGAATCTAGGGTTTATTCATGAAAAATCTGGCAGAAATGCTGGGTTTCTTTTGGTGAAGCTGGCCTTTTGTTCATGTTCATGCCGGGTTCACGCTGACCGCTTTAGGACTCCACATCATGTGGACAACGATCACAAACAAAGCAGCCATGATGCTCCGTCGGTCCGGGCAAGCCGCCCTGTTGGCAGCGATGGTGTTTGCGGCAAATCCGGCACACGCCGAAAGCCGCAGCACGATTTTTCCGCTCACCGATCATGTGGAGACACAGGAGCGCAATGTCAGCACGTGGCGTGTTGTGCAGGGCGGAGATGTTCTGCCGCTGGAAACAGTGCTCGGCATTGCCCGGCGCGAAATCGGCGGCGGAGAATTGCTGGAGGTCGATCTGAATGATCGCACCGGCGTCTATCGTCTCAAGATGATCCGCCCGAATGACTCCGTTGTTGATGTGATCGTTGATGGAAAATCCGGCCGTGTGCTCCGAGTGCGCGGCAGATAAAAGACGAGGCAGGTTATGCGCGTTCTAGTGGTTGAAGACGATGTGGATATCTCCCGCCAGTTGGTCACGGTACTGACAGATGCCGGATACGCGGTCGATGCCGCTGCTGATGGCGAAGAAGGACACTTTCTTGGTGAGACCGAGCCGTATGACGCAGTCCTTTTGGATCTTGGTCTACCTGCAATTGACGGTGTAACCGTCCTTGAAAGGTGGCGGCGAGCAGGCATCAAGACGCCGGTCCTCATTCTCACTGCGCGAGATCGCTGGAGTGACAAGGTTGCAGGGTTCGACGCCGGCGCGGATGACTATGTCGCGAAGCCCTTCTATGTCGAGGAAGTTCTTGCCCGCCTGCGTGCTCTTGTTCGCCGTGCTGCTGGACATGCAACTTCGGACCTTGAATGCGGTCCCCTACGTCTGGACACGCGGGCAGCACGTGTGTCCATAGATGGAAACCCGGTCAAGCTGACAGCTCTTGAATACCGTCTTCTGGCCTATCTGATGATGCACAAGGGACGGGTTGTGTCTCGCACCGAGCTGGTGGAGCATCTCTACGATCAGGACTTTGATCGTGATTCCAACACGATCGAGGTATTCGTTGGACGTGTTCGGAAAAAGCTTGGCGTCAATCTCATCCAGACTGTCAGAGGCCTTGGCTATTGCCTCGCTCAGCCGGAAGATGCGGCCTGATTCACTCGCCTTCCGGCTGGTGGCAGGTGCCGCCA
>JANQMQ010000379.1 GCA_028279995.1 Candidatus Phaeomarinibacter sp.
GCCGCAGCCTGCGTTGCAGCTGCCTCACTGGCCTGGCCTGTGGCTTCCACACCCTTCACCTGCTGCGACAGCACATCAGCAAAAGACTGCGCCGGATTCTTGCCCGCACCGGAAAGACCACCGGCCTCGCCGGTTGACGCTTCCGCCATGCGCTTGATCGCATCCGTATAGGCACCCGCGGCATTGGCAATATTGATACTCATGAGGTTTGCTCCTGTTCAGGCAGCGGCCTAGCGGCGCAGCAATTCAATCGTCGCATTCAGCATGCGGCGGGATGTGTTGATGACATTGAGGTTGGCCTCGTAGCCACGCTGGGCCTGCCCCATGTCGATGCTTTCAACCAGGCTGTTCACGTTGGACGTCTTCACATAGCCGCGCTCATCAGCAGCCGGGTGTCCCGGCTCATAACGCTCACCAAAAGCACTGGTGCTGCGCTCGATCTTGCCCACCTTCACGCGTTCAACGCCGGTCGCGCGGTCAAGCTCGGCCGTAAAGGTCGGAATTTTCCGGCGATAGGGCTCACCGTCCGGCGTCTTTGCGGTAGAGCCCGCATTGGCCATGTTCTCTGCAATCACCCGCATCCGTCCGCCCTGCGCCTTCAGGCCGGACGCGGCGATGATCATTGACTTCATGAGATCCATAATCGTGTCTCCATTAAACTGTGCCGTTGGTCAGGCCAGATACTTAGGATGAGCCGCGGCCGGTCACCGCCGTGCGCAACATGCCGAGGCCCTTTGTGTAGAGCGTGGTAGCCGTCTGATAATCCATCTGGTTTTCAGCAACTTTCATCATCTGCTCTTCCAGCACGACGGAATTGCCATTGGCAGATGTTTCACTGTCCGGGGCATCCATGGTGGAAAAGCTTCTGCCGGTGCTTGATGTTGTCGGCGAGCCGGACAGGTGCCCCGCCCGTGTTGACACCATCTGCAGCTGACCCGACGTGGAATTCTTCAGCACATTACGAAAGTCGGTTTCACGCACATCCTGAGCCGTGAACCCGGGCGTGTGAGCATTCGCGACATTTTGCGACAGGACGCTCTGGCGCGCCTGTACCCAGTGCATGCGTTCGCGCAGCATGCCGAACAGGGGTATATCTGAAAGTGCCATGATCAACGAACCTCAAGATACAAGCCAAGCATTTGCTCAGCAGACGGACGGAATATCCACGCAAGGTGTTTCTGGTGTGGAGAGCGCGCTCTACGGCGCTGCGAAACCCGTCCTGGGCTCGTCGTGAGTAGGCAGTATCTGCCCACGTGAATTAAGAAGGCCTTAAGCCGGTCATCCACAGACACTTTTCCGCAAATGCATTGCTACATCACCGAAAAACCGAAAGGTCTCGTTAGCCTTAATCGGTTGTTAAGCGCGTGGGCGGAAAATCCTGCCTAGTTGATGAGCGGCAGAAGCACCAATGCGCCACGTGCTGGATCATCGCCAAACCATATGCAGCGAGAGCCGACATGGAATACGCCGACTACATGCGCTTCTTCTTCGCCCTCATGTTTGTTGTGGGGCTCATCGGAGGCACCGCCGTTCTCGCACGCCGTTTCGGTCTGGCGCCAGGCACTGCAACGGGCGGACGCGCCAGCAAGAAGAGGCTGGAAATTGTAGAGAGCCTCACGCTCGATACCAAACGCCGCATGATCATCGTACGCCGGGACAATCAGGAGCACCTGATCCTCCTGGGAACCGAAAGCGAGACCATCGTCGAGACCTCGTTCGAACGCCCGGCCCAACTGCCGGTCGAGGTCGTTGAAACACAGACGCCTGACATCCCATCGTCAGCCGGCAAACCCAGCGACGACGACGACATATTCGCCCGCCTGCGCAAAGTCGCGGAACTCATGAATGAGAAGCGCGCTCAATCGCTGCGCACCGGGCGGCCCAGCCCGCAGACACCGACAAAGGCTGAAGCCACCAGCACCGCCCTTCGCAAGATTGCCGGAGATCGCTCGTGACGCGCCCGCCCCGCCTGACGATCCTTGTGCCGGCTTTGCTTGCAGCCGTCGCCGCCATGGCGATGATGGCAATGCCCGCCCATGCGCAGGAAATAAGCCTGGCTCTGCCGGAAGAAGGCGCCCTGACATCCCGCATCGTGCAGCTTGTGCTCCTCGTTGCGGTGTTGAGCCTCGCCCCTTCCATTCTCATCATGGTAACCAGCTTCGTGCGTATCGCCGTGGTGCTGTCGCTCCTGCGCACCGCCATGGGCGTGCAGCAGGCACCGCCGAACTCCGTGCTCATCAGCCTGGCCCTGTTTCTTACCGCCTTTGTGATGGCGCCCGTTCTCCAG
>JANQMQ010000399.1 GCA_028279995.1 Candidatus Phaeomarinibacter sp.
GCGTCATAGGCTTCATCAACTGCGGCCTGCAGACGGTCGCGTTCAAAGATGTATTCGCCGCGCAGATAGATGTAGGCGTGGTTGGCACCCATGGCGAAACCCGCGACAAGGCAACCTTCAATGAGCTTGTGCGGATCGTGCCGCATCATTTCGCGGTCTTTGCAGGTGCCCGGCTCTGACTCGTCCGCATTGACGACGAGATAGTGCGGGCGGCCGTCGCTTTCCTTCGGCATGAAGGACCATTTGAGGCCGGTCGGAAAACCCGCGCCACCGCGCCCGCGCAGGCCGGACTTCTTGATCTCTTCAACGATCCAGTCGCGGCCCTTGGCCAGCAGGTCCTTGGTGCCGTCCCAGTCGCCACGCTTGCGGGCGGCTTCAAGGTTCCAGCTTTCAAAGCCGTAGAGATTGGTGAAGATGCGATCCTTGTCTTCAAGCATGGCCTAGCCCCCCTCCCCTTCAGGCGTGACGTGCGGAATGTCCTGAAGCGATGTAGAACCACCGGCAGGTTCGGAAGACTTGCGGCCTGTCTGCGACCCGATCTTGGTTTCGCGTCCGGCAGCGAGATCATCGAGCAGCTGCTCGAAATTCTCGGCATTCAGATCTTCATAGTAATCGTCATTGATCTGCACCATCGGCGCATTGGCGCAGGCGCCGAGGCACTCGACTTCAAGCCACGAGAAATTGCCGTCGGCTGACACGGTGCCCTGCTCGCCGATCTTCTTGCGGCAAACCTCTTTAAGGTCATCGGCACCGCGCAGCCAGCACGGGGTCGTGCCGCACAGCTGAATGTAGTGTTTGCCGACCGGAGACAGGTTGAACATCGTGTAGAAGGTCGCGACTTCGATGACGCGGATATGAGGCATGTCCAGCATGTCAGCGACATAGCGGATGGCCGGTTCCGGCAGCCAGTAGTCATGCTGCTTCTGCGCCTGCCACAGAAGCGGGATCACCGCAGAGGCCTGACGGCCTTCCGGGTACTTCGCAATGGTCTTCTTCGCCCACTCCAGATTTTCCGGAGTGAACTCAAAACTATCAGGCTGGTTGGGATCCAGACGCCGGACGCTCATCGGTCCACCTCGCCAAACACAATATCAAGGGAGCCGAGAATGGCGGAGACGTCCGCCAGCATGTGGCCCTTACACAGATGATCCATCGCATGCAGATGGTTGAAGCCCGGCGCGCGCAGCTTGCAGCGATAGGGCTTGTTGGAGCCGTCGGAAACAAGGAACACACCGAACTCGCCCTTGGGCGCTTCCACCGCCGCATACACTTCACCGGCAGGCACATGATAGCCCTCGGTGTAGAGCTTGAAGTGATGGATCAGCGCTTCCATGGACCGCTTCATCTCACCGCGCTTGGGCGGCACGATCTTGCCATCCGTCGAGGACACAGGGCCCTCACCTTCCGGGCTGCGCAGAAGCTCTAGGCACTGCTTCATGATGCGGATGGACTGGTGGCACTCTTCCACACGGCACAGATACCGGTCGTAGCAGTCGCCGTTCTTGCCGACGGGAATGTCGAACTCGAGTTCGTTGTAGCACTCGTAGGGCTGAGAGCGCCGCAAATCCCAGGCCATGCCGGAGCCGCGCACCATGACGCCCGTAAAGCCCCAGGCAAGTGCGTCTTCCCGCTTCACGACGCCGATATCGACATTACGTTGCTTGAAGATGCGGTTGTCCGTC
>JANQMQ010000409.1 GCA_028279995.1 Candidatus Phaeomarinibacter sp.
CACTCGTCGCCCCATTGACCCTGCGCGACGAAGGCCGGAAACAGCGCCTCCCCCATCTTCGTCAACTCATACAAAGACCAGAACGAGCCGTCCTTGACCCGACGCCGGGTCATGACGCCATGGGCGACGAGATGGTTCAGGCGCTGGGTCAGAATATTGCGGGAAATCGGAATGGTATTGGCGAAATCCGAAAAGGTCCGCGCGCCGCGAAACGCGGTATAGACGATGACAATCGACCAATGGTCGCCAATCACATCGGCTGCACGACACCAGCTACAATTCAGATCACCAAGTGACTTCCGCTTGACCAAGACTGCTCCGAAATGACGAGGGACAACCGGCCCGGTTTGTCCGAACGCGCGGACCTTTTAGGCTTCGTGGTTCCACCAAGGCAGGTCGGAAAACGCACGCAGGTCCAGCTCATGGGTCCATGCCGAGCGGTGCTGCTGAGAGACGTGGAAATAGGTTTCAGCCATCTTCTCAGGCAGGAGAAGGCCGTCATTGTCCAACCCTCGTGCTTCGCGCAGCTGTTGGAAACGCTCTGCCCCAAGCATCTTGCCGAGTGTGTCTGGTGCATCGACAGCCCCGTCAATCAAGATGTGGGCAACATGAATGCCTTTCTTGGAGTACTCGGCATTGAGTGTCTGGCAGAGCATCCGGCGACCGCCCATTGAGGCCGCATGGGAGTGCTGGCCAGCATTGCCGCGAACAGAAGCTGTCGCCGAGGTGACCAGCATAGTACCGCCGCCGCGTTCTTCCATGAGAGGGAAGAGGACTTTTGCGACGCGAAACAGGCCAAAAGTCGCCATGCGCCAGCCCAGCTCAAAGACTTTGAGCGACGTGTCCTCGAGGGAGCGACCACCAATCTGTGAACCGAGGTTGTACAGGACCACTTCAATCGGGCCGATCTCTGCTTCGATCTCGGTTACGAGATTTTCGATTGCCCCCTCGTCGACAGCGTTCAAAAGATGTGCGCTTGCACTGCCGCCAGCGTCAGTGATTTCCGATGCAATCTTGTTCAGACCCTCAGCATCACTGCGCCGGCAGAGGGCTGCGTGGTAACCTTCCTTGGCAAACTTCTTTGCCACTGTTCCGCCGATGCCGGCACCGGCACCAATCACCAAAAAGACCTTTTTCATCTTGTCCTCCGTTGCGCCTGATACGCGGATTTATTCGCCAAAAGAGCCGACGGACTTCTTGTCGATCAGCGCGCGTTGTTGCTCTTCGTCGTATCCCAGGTCAGCAAGGATCTGACGCGTGTGTTCGCCAAGCTTTGGCGCGGGGGCGTTGAACGCCGCCGGTGTCTTGTCGAACTGAGCGGCAGGACGTGCCTGACGCACCTCGCCGAAGCCAGGGAAATCCACCTTGGTGATCGAGTCGTTTTCCACGATCTGCTCATGGCCCATGAGCTCCATGCGGTTGAGCAAAGGTGCACACGGAACATCTTCATCGTCGAGCCGCTTGAGGATGTCCTCGCTGCTCCACTTGAGGATCTCTCCTGCAGTGATCTGCTTGCGCTCCTCGGCATTGACGAAGCGCGCATTGGATGTGGCAAATCTTTCATCGTCGATGAGATCTTCACGCTCGATGGCGCGGCACATGCCTTTCCATTCCTTGTCGGAGACAGCGCCTGCCGTGATGTGCCGGTCCTTGGTCTCGTAGATCAGGTCCATGACGCCCTGATACTTTGTGACATCGATTTCCCTCTCGCCATAAGTCAGCCCGGACATGCCTTCGGGCCAGAAGAACGAGAGCATTGCGTCAAGCATTGAGATCTTGATGTGCTGTCCCTCACCAGAATTCTGGCGGGCATAGAGCGCGGCTGTTATGGCCTGCGCAGCAGTAAGGGAGGTCACCTTGTCCGCGATGATGATGCGGAACATCTGCGGACGGCCACTTGCACGGTCAGCCTGGATATCGGTAGCGCCTGACAATGCCTGGATGACTGGGTCGTAGACACGCTTGTGGGCATAAGGACCATGCTCGCCAAACCCGCTGATCGACACATAGACGAGTTTTTTGTTGATCTTGCGCAGCGTCTCTTCCGAGAACCCCATGCGTTCGATTGCGCCAGGGCGGAAGTTCTGGAGAAACACGTCAGCTGTTTCAACCAGCTTGAGAAGGACTTCTTTGCCTTCGTCCGATTTGAGATCAAGGGCGATGCCCTGCTTGCCTCTGTTGCAGGAGAAGAAGCCTGCGGGCACGTCGTTGTGCGGCGGTCCAATATGACGCATCTGTTCGCCGAACATGGATTCCACCTTGATGACCTCGGCACCTTGGTCGGCCAGCATCATCGCTGCCACAGGGCCGGACACCATTGTTGTCAGGTCGAGAACCTTAACTCCTGAAAGCGGTCCCATTTTAGCCTCCCATTATCTGTTCTAGGTTTTCAAACTCTTTGAAATTGATCTGCATTGCCTTTCGGTAAGCTGGCCGGGCGGCAATATTGTTGCGGTAGGTCAGCAGGCTCTCCGGCACGCACACACCGTAGAAGCGTGCCCAGTCAAGACATGACACCAAGAGGATATCGGCCAGGCCGAACCCCTGGGGCATCACATGCGACTGACCTTCGAGGTAGTGGGCAATAATACCGAGATGACGCTCTGCATAAGCCTTGGCCGACTGCACGATCTCTGCGGACCCGCCATATATCGCTGCAAGGTCTCCGTGGCGGCGCATGACATATAGGCTTGTCTCATCCAACTCGCCGTAGATGTAGCACGTCCATTCGTCTTCCTTGGCAACCTCGATCGGTGTCTTGGGCGCCCAAACAGCTTCATGCGGGTAGTTGGCAATCAGGTATCTGCTGATAGCAACGCTCTCGGACAGTCGGACATCACCATCAACGAGGAACGGCACCTTCTGCTTGCGCGTCATCTGTGTGTACGACTCGCTCTGCGTCTCACCAGTGCGCGGCCCAATTGGCGCGAACTCGTATTCAAGACCTAGTTCTTCAGCGACCCAAATTGGCCGCAGGGTCCGTCCCGTTCCTGCACCCCAGATTTTCACAATGCCCTCCTGCGGCTGTCTCAACAGGAAGAAAGGTAGGGAAACGACACCTATTTCGGAAATGAATAGATTTTCTAACTCTTACAAAAATATTGAATAGCTGCTAGATTTGCCGCCAAACCGGTCAAAGGCCTGATGTCATGGATATCTCGGACATTGAACTGATCCGCGCGATTGTCCGCAGCGGCAGCCTGTCGGAAGTAAGCCGGCAGATGAACCAGTCGCAACCGACGCTGAGCCGAAAACTGCAGCGGCTCGAGGACACGCTCAACACACAACTGTTTCACCGCTCCGCGCGGGGTTTGGCCCCCACCGAAATCGCATCCTTTATTGTGTCCGAGGCGGAACCGCTTGATCGCCAACTGCGCGCGATCGAACGACACGTCGAACTCGCGACGCAACTAGAAGCAGGCTCCGTGCGTCTCGGAGTTGGGCCAATTATCGAACAGATCTTGGTACCGGATGCGCTGACGCGATTTGTTCAGACAACGGGCAACATCCAGGTGTCCGTGATCACGGAAGACGACATCACCCTGCTCAGAATGTTTGAGGCATCAGAGCTCGATGTGGTGATTGGCCCTTTTGACGTTGAGGAGTGGAATAACAAAGGGGTTGTCACCAAACGTATGGTTGGTGATGAGATCATTGCGGTTGCGAGATATGACCACCCCGTCTTCCAGTATGACGTGGTCGATGCCGAGATACTCGAACGCTATCCTTGGGCTGTTCCCACCACACAAGGGCACATTCAACGGCGACAAGACGCCGTAGAGCCATTTGAACCAAAGGTCACGGCAGACAATTATGACCTGCTGCGTCGGATCACCATCCGCATGGACACGATCTGCGCGGGACCACGCGCCATTTTTCGTGGTGACCTCGAAGGCAAGATTCTCCGCGAGATCAAAGTGGACCTTGGCCTTTACTGGGAAAGCACATTGTTCGTGCGGCCGGTTTCGCTAGCAACGCCACTGGTCAAGCATCTGGTGACACTTTGCGAAGACGTGGCGCTTAGCTTACGAGCCGAGACAGCCCGAACAAACTAACCGGGGCAACAGCCTCGATCATGCGTGAGCGACCGAGATCTCTTTAGACACATCCGCGACCTGCATGTGTTCGGCAGGTTTCTCCAACAGGCGCGGCGTGCCAAGT
>JANQMQ010000441.1 GCA_028279995.1 Candidatus Phaeomarinibacter sp.
GATGGTGGCGAGCAACTCGTCCCAGCGTTTGGAGGTCGCCCCGCCTGCTGATTGCGGGTTGGCAATGACGTGAACCTTTGCGCCGTCGGTAAGCGCGAAGGGCTTGGATGTCTGAGCCTCACTCATGCAGCATCCATCCAGCCAATGTGGTGTCGGTCAGGCTGCATCATCGCGTGTGGCAAAGCGTTGTTCGGCTTCAGCAATCTGGCGAGCTTTTTCACCGTCGTCCCATCCCAGTTCATCGCCGGCAATGTCGGCGATTCGTCTTAGCGTATCGTGGCCGGGATGGCCCAATGTGCCAAGGCCCGTGCGCCTTTGCAGCAGATCGTCCAAAGTGCGGGCCATCTCGGTGCGGATCGAATAGAGGATCTGCGCGCCGATGGTGGGGGAGATGTTGGAGAGGGGCTCGAGCATGTCCGGACGGCCTTCATGCTCAGCCACATCCACCACGTCATCCAGCCGGCTACCATAGTTGCGCGCGAGGTTGCGGACCACATCCTGCGGCATGTTGGGCAGGCGGGAGAGGGCTGCGGCTTCGAACTCGCTGTAGCGGGTGATCTCGCCCCCCTGAATAGGCGTTGTGGCGGTGACGCACTTGCCGCCGGTGTGGCCCAGCTTGTCCAGCGCCATGTCGGTGACCTGTTCGGCGAGATGGCGCGAAGTTGTCCACTTGCCGCCAAGGGCCGATAGCAGGCCGTCGAGACCTTCCGTGCCGTGATCAAAGACTTCTGCAGCGCGGGAAGCGCCGTAGCTGTCTTTGTCGTCATCGTTCGGGTTGGTGTCTACCAGCGGGCGCAGGCCGGCGTAGAAATGTTCAACATCGTCGCGCTTGAGGTTCAGGCCCGGCAGACCGGTGTTGATGATCTCGATGAAGTCGGTGATGTCCTTCTCACTGACGCCCAGCTCATCCGGCTTGCCTTTGAAGACCGTATCCGTCGTGCCGATGATGGTGTGGTCGCGCCAGGGAATGACGAAGAAGTGGCCGCCGCCCTTGGGCAGGACGGCCAGCGCCATGTTGTCCGTCAGCTTGCGGGTGATGATGTGAATGCCCTTGGAGCGGATAAGGCTGCGTGCCGGCGCACCGCCTTTTTCCGCCAGGGACATGACAATGTCCCCCCACGGGCCGGTGGCATTGATGGTGAGATCCGCCTTGATTTCGTGGCTGCTGCCATCAAGAAGGTCAGTGATGCGCGCGCCGGTGACCTTGCGTTTGGCGCCGTCCACCTCGGTGAGAATTTCATCCACCTGGGCGTAGTTGGCCACATGCGCGCCGTTGTCGGCGGCGTCGCCGATGCACTCCACACCGACACGCTCAGGAGCATAGGTCTGGCAGTCGTAATAGATCATGGCGCCGGTCAGCCCTTCCTTCTTGAGGTAGGGGGCGTGGGCCAGCGCTTCTTCCCGCGACAGGCGCTTGTGGCGGGGCATGTGCTTGTCCGGGTCGTCCAGCCTGTTGCGGTCGTAGGACAAGAGGTCATACAGGGTGAGGCCAAGCTTGAGCTGGATGGTGGACGCCATGCCGTAGAGCGGCACCAGGAAGGGAACCGGTGTCACCATGTGAGGCGCGATGGCTTCCCAGGTGCGGCGCTCGCGCAGGCTTTCGCGCACGAGGCTCAGTTCGAAGTTGGCGAGGTAGCGCAGGCCGCCATGGACCAGCTTTGACGACCCGGCACTGGTGGCGGAGGAAAAGTCCTTCTTTTCGACCAGCGCAACCGAGAGCCCGCGCAGGGCCGCATCACGGGCGATGCAGGCCCCGGTGATGCCGCCGCCGATGATGAGAAGGTCGTGGCGGGTGGCCGCCATGCGTTCCAGATTGCGCTCCATCTGCGCTTAATCCTCGCTGTCTGTGTCGTTGTGTACGAGGCCGTGCTGGGACATGCGCCAGACGAGCATGTCGATACGGTCCTGACCAAAGAACGGCTCACCGTTGAAGACCATCAGCGGCACGCCCCAGTGGCCCGAGGCCTTCTGGGCGGCTTCGTTTTCCTCGATCACTTTTTCGAAGTGATCCGGGTCCGCCTCAATGCGGGTATCGAGTTCGGCGAGGTCAAGCCCGGCGCGGTCTGCGGCCTTTTCCAGATGGTTGCCTTCGTTCCAGCCCTGGACGCCGCCGAAGATGATGGAGCTGACTTCATAGAGGAAGTCGATGCCGTGGCCCGCTTCCGCCGCCGCCACGCCCAGCCGCGTCAGGCGATGAATGTAGGGCTGGTCTTCAGGCACTTCGCCGGAGGCGATGTCCATGACGATGGGGTCCGGCTTGGGCCAGGCATAGGGCAGTTCTTCCATCTCGGCGATGCGGGTTGTGTCCATCAGCAGATAGGGCGGCCATTGCGGGTTCACGGTCTTGAAGAAGCCGGGAATGCGCACGGCAATGGGGTAGACCGGCCGCACATTGACCGTGACGTTGTGGGTCTCAACGATCTTCTTCAGGCGCGGGGTCGCCAGATAGGAATAGGGCGAGCGGAAGGACCAGAAGAGGTCAAAAGACAGATCGTCTGAGGTGCGGGGGGCCATGCGGGAGTAGTCCTCGAGCGGGTTGTTCTTGTTGGCTGCACGCTACCGCGCGGGAGCGGGCGTCCCAAGCGAAATCACACATATTCGGGCGGATTTGCCTAATGCTTTCAACGTGCCAGATGAGTTGCTAGGGTTCCGGTGACAAAACATCAGAACAGCGACGAAACCGGGAGAAACACCATGCCTCAGGCCAATGCCAATGGGCTGACCTTTGAATATGAAACCTTCGGGGACAAGGCCAATCCGCCGCTTCTGCTCATCATGGGCGTGGGCTGCCAGCTGGTGATGTGGCCGGAGAGTTTCTGCAACGGTCTGGCGGATCTCGGTTTCCACGTCATCCGATATGACAACCGCGACGTCGGCCTCTCCAGCAAGATTGACGAGGCGGGCGCGCCCAACATTGAAGCAGCCGTGATGGCGCAGCTGTCCGGCCAGCCGGTGACGGCCCCCTATTCACTGGATGACATGGCGGATGATGCGGCCGGTCTGATGGATGCGCTTGGCATCGACACCGCGCATGTAGTGGGTGCGTCCATGGGCGGCATGATTGCCCAGCTGGTGGCGATCCGGCATCCCGGCAAAGTGAAGAGCATGGTCTCGATCATGTCGACGACGGGCAACCCCGAAGTTCCGCCGGCAAAACCGGAAGCCATGGCCGCGTTGCTGACACCACCTGCGGACAATACCCGCGAGGCGATGATCCAGCAGGGTGTTGATATGTGGAAGATCATCGGCAGCCCGAAATATCCGGGGACGGAAGAAGAGCTGCGTGCCGTCGCAACGGCAAGCGTTGACCGGATGGTGTGTCCGGAAGGTTTCGGCCGTCAGGTGCTGGCCATTCTGGCAGCCCCTGCCCGCAACGAGGCGCTGGCCAAGGTGACAGCGCCGACCATGGTGCTGCACGGGGCGGACGACCCGCTGGTGCCGGTTGAAGGCGGCAAGGACACAGCCGACGCCATTCCCGGTGCGCGGCTGGAGATTGTCGAGGGCATGGCGCACGATTTCACCGAGGCGCTGGTGCCGGTCTATCTGGACAAGGTGGGCGGCTTCGTGCGCGAGATCGAAAACGGCCGCGCGGCAGCCGAATAGGTATTCGAACAATAACAAACCAAATCGCTGGGAGGCGACATATGCAGATCAAGGCAAACGGCATCGACATCGAGGTGGAGACATTCGGTGACAAGGGCAATCCGACCATCATCTTCGTGATGGGCTTCGGGGCGCAGCTCATCAACTGGCCGCCGGAAATGATGAATGGGCTCGTCGAGCGCGGGTTCCATGTGGTGCGGTTCGACAATCGTGACGTGGGGCTGTCGCAGAAGTTCCCGGAACATGGAACGCCGGATGCGGGTGCTGTGATGGGCAAGGTGCTGGCGGGTGAGACGCCGGACGTGCCCTATACCCTGACGGACATGGCCGCGGATGCAGTAGGCGTGCTGGACACGCTGGGCATCGACAAGGCGCACATCGTGGGCGGCTCCATGGGCGGCATGATCGTGCAGCTTGCGGCGGCTGAATGGCCGGACCGGTTCAAGTCCATGACATCGATCTTCTCGACAACCGGCAACCAGGAAGTACCGGCGGCGACCGACGAAGCCATGACGGCACTCTTGTCCCGCCCGGCCAACGAAGAGCGCGAGACGGTCATCAAGCACTCCATGGGCGTGCGTAAGGCCATAGGCTCACCGGGTTTCCCGACACCCGACGACGAAGCCCGCGAGAAGGCGGCCGAGAATTTTGACCGCTCCTACTATCCCGAAGGCACGACGCGGCAATATGCGGCGATCATTGCCGACGGGGACCGGCGCGAGCGGCTGAAGAAGATCACCTGCCCGGTGCTGGTGCTGCACGGCACGGATGACCCGCTGGTGCGGGTCGAAGGCGGCCGCGACACGGCGGCAAACATTCCGGGCTCCAAGCTCGTGGAGATTGCCGGCTGGGGACATGACATGCCCAAGCAGGTGCTGCCGCAGCTGATTGACGAAATCAGTGCCCATTGCTCAGCGGCTGAAGGGCGGGCTGCCGCGGCTGAGTAAGCGTCACGGTCCTACTGCAAGAATTGGAATCCCTCCGGTTTCGACCGGGGGGATTTTTTTGTTCGAGTTCTATCCCCGGTCTTGTGAGTGGCCTCATACTGGGTGTGCCTCGTGCTTGAGGGCATCCCGGACCGGCCGGGCTTGGGCATGGGGGCGGATGGCCTGACGGGTGGATCACGGGTAACGGACGTGGCTTCCGGCAGGCGGCGAAGGCTCGGCCCGGCGCATGGAATAAGATCGCCCCGGTGGACGCCTGCGTGGCAGGACGTGCGGA
>JANQMQ010000468.1 GCA_028279995.1 Candidatus Phaeomarinibacter sp.
AACCGGGTCGTCTGTGTTGACGAGCCTTTCCAGCATTCCCTCGCTTTTACGGGCCAAAGCCAATGCTTGACGCTGAGCATCAAGGGCGACGGCGTCAGCTCGGGCTTGGCGCTGATCCCATAGGTCTTGCAGCATTTGGCGCACTAGAGCCAGCAAGGCAGGAGCAGGTGTCAGCCGATGAAGCAGCGCCCGGAAGTCGCCCTCAACCTTCTCGCGGCGAATAGACTTGCGGTGCTGATCACAGCCTTTTGTCTGGCAGAGATAATAAGGGTACTTGGCACTGCGCCCCTTCGACCATCCAGCGGTCATGGGTCGATCACAGGAGGCGCAGTTCACAATGCCGCGCATGGGAAAATCCACATGTAAATTGACTTGCGGACGTGCGTAGGCGCGCCCATCCAGGCGATCTTGGATACGCTGAAAGGTTTCAACGCTGATCAGCGGTTCGTGCTTACCGGGATGCAGAAACAAGTTCCACTTCTTGACGGTGATTAGACCGGCATAAAGAGGACGGCGCAGCAGATTGAAGGCCACATCGGTGGCCAGTCCGTGTTTCTTACCGTCGGTGAATGCCGGGAAGCCTTCAAGAAACCGCCTTACCTCAGCCACAGTGTGGAACCGGCCGGTGGCGAAACCTTCAAGGGCTTCTTTGACGATAGACGCCATCGGTTCGTCGGGCACAATCATCTTGCCGTGGCCCTCGATCTTCTCAAACCGATACCCAAATGGAGGCCCAAATAGGTAATAGCCGTTTAGTGTCCGCGCATGCATGCGCGAGATGACTTGCTGCCGATTTTGCTTGCGGTGAAACTCCGCATGAAGCGCCTGAATACCTTCAGAATACTGGCTGACCGGATCGTCCCCGAAGAGCATCTTTGGGCTCTCAAGGACCCCACCGGCTTTCTCAATGGCTTCGCGCAAATTCAGGTGTGCGCGCATGTCACGAGCAAGACGTGAGATGTCATCAATAATGACAACAAACCGTTCTTCTCGCTTGTGCTTGCGCAAGTAAGCCAGCATCTCGCTCATGCCCGGACGTTTGGTCGCCTTGCCCGTAATATCATCTTTGAAGACTTCGGCCACTTCATAGCCGTTAAAGTCCGTATACTGACGGCATGCAGCCTCCTGGGACTCCTGTCCGTGTCCGTCGCGCACCTGTGATTTGGATGAGACGCGCACATAGATGACGGCGCGCTTTAGTCCGTGGTGGTCCTTCTCTGACAATCCGATCATGGCGACTCCTTCCCCGGCGGGGCAGCAATCGCAGCCGCGCGGGTAAATTCATTTGTTGTTGTTTTTGATCCCTTCCATTTTAACCCATCTGATCCGGCATGTGCGGCGGCTCTGTCATTCTCACAGAGTTGTCCACATCCTTTTTCTTCCGCATCAAGTATGCCTGCCAGCAGCCCCCACAGCGTGTCAATCAAGGCACGCTTGTCATGATCGGACAGGTCAAACTCCGCCAGGTAGGGCAGATAACGCTCATAGGTATAACTCTGGGACATAGGCAAAGCTCCGCCCGGCGCAGGCAGGCGGATGCGGAAACGCGCCGTGCATGCAGCTCAGGCAATAAGAATTTTCTGATTGGAAAAACCTAGCCGTGCGGCGCGGAGCAACTGGGGGAAAGGGCACCCAGGCTCAAGCGCGAGAGCGCGAGAGCGCGAGAGCGCGAGAGCGCCATAACGCAGACGCACGAATAGGAATATAGGCCTATACCCTAGATCAAAATTCCTGCCCTGTCCAGTATTTATTCCGTACCCGGACGTTCTACTTCCACTCTTTCCCGCTCAACGCCTCCGCGAGTTCTGCGATGGTGGGTTCGCCGTTGGTAAATAGGTGTGGAACGACACCTGGCGCGTCCTGAGCTGCGCTATCCAGTTCAAAATATCGATGTCCTCTAATTCCGTACTTCGACACTTTGTTGAAACTGGTCTCAACAAACTCGTCCACGAGATAGTACCGAACTTCTGAGTTCATTAAGTCGTAATATGAATCGCTCGCCGCACTTCGAATGCGTTGCTCCTCGTCAGGAGTGAGTTCCGGCGCCTCATCGCCAGCGTCGGCCCAAGGCAAAGGATGCCGCTCAACAATGCGGATTGATGTCTCGTTGACAATGGCGGTAACGACAGCTCTAAGCCGTCCAACATGGCCGACGCACTTGTCTTTATACAGTCCTAGATACTTGCAAAAGATCTTCGAACGTTCTGGTTGGTCGTGATAGACAGCGTGCTCCACGTTCCGGTCGTAAGAATTTCTGCAAGGATTAATCAGCAGCATGTTTGTTGAGACGGGAACGAGTCGCTCGTGGACGATGAACGATCGGTACTCCGCAAGTATGGAAATCAGATCGACACGAAAATCTGCGGTTAGTGATTCCAGCAGATCAGCTATCTCAACAAACGTAGTTGCCGAGAATGTAACACCGCGCTCGTTTCCAGCTAGGACAAGTCGTTGATGCATTTCAGCATCTATCCCGGTTGGTGTGATAGCGATTAGATACCTATGCGTGGCAGAGTTCTTCTCCGACAGGGACCCTGCACCAGAAATCGACTGGAAATGGTTTATGATCTGTTGTTCATACAGGTCGTTCGGAAGCTTGGTTTCTATGTAAAGCTCAAAAGGCACCTGACGAATCAAGGCGTCTGGGACACTGACGGCGTCAGGCAATACAACTTGGTTGAAGAACGACAAACCAATCTCGAAGGGCTGGTCGGTTAAACTGGCAAGAAACCCACCCAGAATCTCTGGAGCCAGGCGATTGACCTGCGACAACAAGACCAAAGTCGCATTGGTCACCACGTTTTCACGCTGAACATAACTTGGAAACAGTGTTGCTGGCCTCATCCTTGCCCGCTCCGGTTGGTGTCGAGTTGATGATGCCAGCGTAACTGAGTCTCGGGAAGCCGTTAGCAGCTCCGCCCGAAGTCCGCGCGTGCTTTCCCGTGTTTGGGTTTGAGCGCGAAGTCTGTTTCAAACCCTTCCTGGGCCGCGCCAAGGGTTTCACGCAGTTCTTTGATCCGTTCGGTATGACCCTCGAAGGCTTCGCGCTTGATCTGCGTTGTGAGTTCATCGCGCGGTAGCAGCTCCGGCTGCGGTGCGGGCCGCGGGGAGTCCCTTAGACGCTGAAGCAACTCCGCCCTGGTCTTGATCGTGGGATCAGGAGCCCGCACCGCATCATATGCGCGGCTCACCGGTCATGATCTTGGCTGTCACGCTCCTGGCCTTTGTCCTGACTTTTGTCCGGTGCATTGCGCTTGGCATCGAGGCGGTCTTTCAGGGTGCGCAGTGTGATGCGGCCATTGACCGGCGTGGCATCCAGCGCCACGTCAAAACCCTGACCGTCCTTATGCTGGAACGCCGAGCCAACGCGGTTGAAGTAAGTCTGACCTTCCGCGCCTTCGCGCACGGTATAGGCAATGTGGCTGGGGCGCTTGGCGCGTGGTGTTTCACCGGCTGCTTTCTCAAGCTTCGGGTTCGTGCCTTGCGGCGTGTCTTTCTCGCTCATGGGCTGTGGTATCCGTTGCTATGTTTGAAGGGGGTAACCCTTCACAATTACCGCCCGGCCATGGCTGTATTGGGGGAAAGACGCCCAGCACGGGGGCACCAGCCCCTCGATCACCCGTGCCCATTTGTGGCCCAGCCGTGTCTTAATCCGCACCTTGTCGACGGGCGGGTGATAGGGGTTGGGCAGATAGCGCCCGGCATTCTCGCGCCGGTCGAAATAGGGATACTTGTTGGCCCGGATCGGATTGAGGCCAAGGCCCGAGATGAACAGGATTTGCTCATCCTCGCCCATGCGCAACACTTCGTCTGGGGTCATCAGCGGGCGGGCTTGTTTGGTGCGGTGCTGGGACGTGCGATCAAAATGCGCATAGTCATAGCCGGTGGCCGTGATGTCATCGCCCAGCAGCGCCGCCTTGGCCGTGTTCCACTTCTCGCGTTTGGCCGCTTGCTGGTACTCAAACCCGTCATAGAGCAGGGTTTGTGTGCCCAGCATGTCCGAGACCATCTTGGCGGATACGTCGCACGCGGCAAGAATGAGATGGGCCAGGGGCCGCAGGGCAAAGCCAAACGTACCGAGCGCGACATACTCACCCAGATTGCCATCGATCAGCTGGCGCAGATCGAGGCCGAGCTTGCCGGTCTCTATGACCAGCGCGACGACATCATGGACCGGCTGAATGATATCGATATCGCCATGGCGCACCGCCAGCGGATTATGGAGCGCATGGCCGAGGGCGAAATGCCAGAGGTTGGCGAAGATGGTACGTTTAGAGATCAGGAACTCGAAGCCCTGGTCGCGGCGCATGAGCGCAAATCCGGCCACTCTGTTGACCGCTCTGACCCACAAGCCATTGCCGCAATTATCGCGGCGGATCAACAGCGCCTGACTCAAGATCGTGCCGAGGCCCGCGATGAACTCCGCGCCGTCAACGAGAAGATCGACGGGTTGGAGTCTGACCTGCATGATCTGCGCTCGGGCAGAGACCTTGACCGAGCCCCTAAAAATCAGGAGGCCGAAAATCGAGAAAGTATTCTCAATGCCTCAGACCGATCCGTGACACAGCGCGACGGCGATGGACCGCAAACGCGCTTTGATCAATTCACATTCTGATTATTCTGCACTCGCGGCAATGCGTGAGCGAAAATCTCGTGTGAGCGCGAAGACTTCACCGCGATCAATAAATCGCTGATAGAACGCGACGGGCTCTCCTGAAGTGCGGTGTTTAATCAACCGACCCAGGATCATCACATAGAATGCATCTTGCGGCACATCGGTGCCCGGTGCCGCGATCGCAGGAACCGCGGGTGCGTTCTTGCCGCGGCTCACCACACGGGCCGCTAAGCGCGCATCTTGCAAGCCAGGCCCGTAGAGATAGACGACCGTCTCCACCTTCGAAATCTCAATCGCCTCATCCAGCGTAAGCGGGCTCTCAAACCCCGGTGTGGTGCAGTCATACCCACGCGGCACATCGCACCCCGGCGCTCTGGCCGCACCGTCACCTGCATTGGAAATCTGTGGATAAAGGGCAGCCAAGCCCAAGAATAGGATTGAGTACAGGCAGTACAAAAACGATGGTTATTGGACAAACCAGTAACCGAAAGGCGTGAACATTATGTTTAACTTGGAAATGGCGGAAAGCGTCACTATTATTGAGCCACCACCTACAAAAGAGGCCCGCTATGCGTCCGCGACAAAAACCATCGTTTTTGTCGGCGGAGAAGCACTATGAGCGTGTGGCCAGCTTTGACAGAGACCGGGCGGCGCATCGGCTACGCAAGGGTCTCAACACGTGATCAAAAACTGCGCATGCAGTTGGATGCATTGAATGCGGTCGCATGTGACAAAGTATTCTCCGACCCCGGAGTATCAGGTGCGACCAGGAATAGGACCGGTCTCAACAAGGCATTGAACATCCTTAAGCCCGGCGACGTGCTTGTGGTGTTCAAGCTGGACCGATTGGGGCGATCCGTTCTGCATCTGGCGGATTTGCTGGCGCGGTTTGAGCGAGAGGGGATTTACTTCTGTTCGCTATCCGAGGGCATCAACACCACCTCACCGCACGGACGCATGGTGTATCAGCTATTCAGCGTGTTTGCGGAGTTCCAGCGCGAGTTGATTGTAGAGAACACCATGGCCGGACTGGACGCGGCGCGGGCCCGTGGCAGCCAGCTTGGTCGCCCGCCGAAGCTCGCCCCACGTGACGTCATGCATATCCATGAGTGTGTTTACCGGCACGGCCAGAACCTCGACGAGGTCGCCAAACGATATGAGGTGTCGACAAAAACTTGCATGAGGGCGTTTAAGCGGGTGGGTATCTAGTTTTCTAGTGTTCGCTACGTCTGGCTCATGTCGGCCAAAAAGTTCGCTACCTACATGCAGACATGCCTTGATCTTAAACGCAACGAACAGTCTCTAGTGAAGCTCACAGGAAATTTGAGCTTCTGAGGTATCAACAATCTCTTCATGGAACAGTTCGTCGCCCAATTTGCTTCCACCAACGGCGGTTGCACAAACGAGGAACACCGCTCCGAGCATTTTTAGACTTAAATTCAGTCCATCCCATGCACCATCAACTATATCTGAATCACTATTCCTTTTTTCTGTATTCAATACTCCTCCTCAAGCAGAAAACTCACGCATTACCGAATTTCTCTATTGCTTCTTCCCTAATTGTTTCAATTTCATTTATGTTAAAGACTTCTGATTTACACCACATTTCTTCAAAATTTTTAACTAAAAATTTCATTAGCGTCCCAGGAAAAACTTCAATGTTTGGGTTGTTTACTCCGTAATCTGTAGATGAATACATCATCAAGAACATATTTTCTTTATGACCATACAACCCAAACCAAGGTATCTCATTGTAAAGGCAGATTTTTATATTCTCATCCCCAATGCTGCTAAGCTTTCTAATATTTTCACAAATACTAAGTGCATATTCCAAAGCCTGCTTGTCCCGCAGTTGATTAGATCTCAGACTTACAATATCTGAGCGTGGATCCAGCAACAAAGCCCTAGCTTTCCCGCCTGACTTAAAGAACTTTGTCAAACCAGATGAAATGCTAACCAGCCCATCACTGTATGTTTGCAATATCATGAGCTCGTCGGATGGAGACAACTCAGAAATTATGGAGTCAATTTTATCTCTTGGCATTCGTGAGTGTATCTCCCTGACTCCATGGGGGGCCAAACCAGTCTCTTTGAGCTTTTTCTCAATGACCTCCTCCATATGTTCTTTGTAAATCTCAATATTTGTTTGAAAAAATACCTTATCTACTACAAGAAAGACAAATATTCCTGACATAAACGCAACAGAAGCGGACTGCAATAGCGCGTACAAAACTTCTCCAGGTAGATATTCCGATTTACGCAGCGGCTCCTCAAATACCATCGTAAAAAATAGCAATAGAAAAGAAGCTATTAACCCAATCAATACAGCATTTTTCTGTCGATCGCTCAGCTTATACTTATATTCCACTTTATTTCCTTTGCCCGCGCGCATGGTTGTTCGATCTAAATTAACCGCTGCAGATTTGTCCAACAAGCTAAGACAACTCTGATTGGTGGGCACATTTGCGGCGCACCGTCGCCGCTAGCCTTGATCGCGATCTGGCAAAGTGCCTCAGAGAGCAGGCCTAACAGTTGCTTGATGACGCGGTCGTGACACATCCGTCGACGATGACACGATTCTTGCTGCAGACGGTTCTGAATAACCGAAGTAGTGCCTGACCCAGGCCATGCGCTGAGGATACTCTCCAGCACAGCATTTTTTGCAAAGAACTGATCATCATAAAATGATGCAAGTAGTGCGGTGTCATACACCGCCTACTTGTTCAAGGGAGACGCTGGGCGCTCTCCCGTTGAAAATCCCTCTAGCCCGATGGTGCTTCCAGGCATCGAGCCTTACAGCACCAGCAAACGCCCGCCCGTCTGATCGGCGCTCCATAGTGGTCTTGGGGGGGGGGAGCCTCCATGCTCCCCCCCCCCAAGACCACTATGGCAAAACGTATCGCCGCTTGACCACTCGTCAGGGTAACAGTCCCCGACACCCGCCGGTCAGGACTTTCGCATCCCGACACCCACGACAATTTCATTGAGACCAACCGTCCGCCGATTGGATACGCGCCAACTTGCGAAGCTGGACCCGACCAAAGGCTCTCACGCCCTTGGAACCGCGACACACATATGTATCGTGTTGCGCAACGCGCTACATATGTGATATGGTGAGGTATGGAGATTCGAAACATCCGCCATAAGGGACTTCGCAATTTCGTCGAGAAGAACAATCCGAAGGGATTGCCCGGCGACTACATCGCGAAGATCACCGACATCATGGCGTTTCTCATCGACATCGGAGACATCGATGAGGTGTTCGATCTCCCGAAATACAAACCACATCGCTTAAGCGGTGACCGTGCGGACACCTACAGCTTTCACGTGACCGCGAATTGGCGGATCACGTTCAAGCACGATGCGGATGAAAACGAGCTCTATGACATCGACTATGAGGATTATCACTAGGACGAAAGGAGAAGAACCATGGCGATCAAAATTGGAATGGCTCCGCCGCATCCTGGCGGATTTATAAAGCGCTCCGTGCTGCCGGATGATCTTACGGTCACGGCGGCAGCTGACGTGCTCGGCGTTGGCCGCCCGGCACTGTCGAACCTTCTCAATGAAAACGCCTCACTGTCGCCGGAAATGGCGCTGCGGATCGAGAAAGCGTTTGGCGTGAAGATGGACACATTACTGCGGATGCAAGCGCGATACGATGCCTATCACATGCGCCAGCGTGAGAAAGACATTGATATAGGTCGGTATACGCCTGCTTAGCGAATGCTCGGAATTACTCGAGATACCGAAATAGCTTTCAAAAATACAACCACATGCATAGGATAGATTGAAAAACCAACTGGATACCAAGAGAATTTATTGACTGCTTCCGAACTAATACAGCCTGTCGTTTCAACCCCTTCCTCTATCAATACTGAGAAAAGGAAACGGCGAGATCAGTTTGTTCGTCAAACCGTTTCTAATTCGCGAGCGGACGAACTGTTAGATGCTGGCTGGCAACTCGATAAAAAGCTCAGTACACGAACTAGAGTAAAGCGAGCATACTCTGTGCAAGAAGAGTTGGAGAACCGGGTATGGGTTCTCTTGGCGGATTTAGGCTTCCCTGAACTAAGCATGGGTTCGGAGTTCTCAATCAGCCTGCAGAAGGGTCGCAGTGAACCCGTCCGCAAAGGTGTGAGCGTTTTCGCAAAGGACGATGAAACCGTCGTTGTCGCTCAGTGTCTCGCTACACAGGGCATTCAAAGAAAGTCTCTAAAGCCGCTCGTCGAAGAGCTTTCATCCAACAAGTCTCAGATCGCCACAGCTATTCGCAAGCATTACGGCGACGGCTATAAGCCCAAGATCGTGTGGACCATAGTCACCGACAAAGTTATTTGGTCTAAGCCGGACCGTGAGCTGGCTGCAAAGAACAACATCGCCGTCGTTACAGAGAGGGAACTGCG
>JANQMQ010000532.1 GCA_028279995.1 Candidatus Phaeomarinibacter sp.
TGTTAGCAGGTTGGAAAACTTTGGGGCGTCTACTCGCCCGTGTCACGCCTGCTTCGTGTGAAGAATAACGTATCGGTTTCGATGGTTTGAAAACAGCACTGACCAACGAAACCGATACGTTATTCTTCACACGAAGCAGGCGTGACGCGGGCGAGTAGACGCCCCAAAGTTTTCCAACCTGCTAACAGTGCACCAAACAGAATGGGACGCAAGAGTGTTGGCACGTTTCGATGTCGAATTGGCAGGCAATTGAGATAGCTCAATTGTGTTTTTCTTCGACATGTTCGCACGCTGACAGTCTGCGCCCCGACAAACGGTCCCTTCAAACAATCCGCATGCGGAGTGCCGATTCATGACAAAGCCACGCGTTCCTTCGCTCGAAACTCAGCCCGCCGTGCCGGATGAGGAGCGCAACGCCAATCTGCTGCCACGATCGACCAATGGCGCGCACGCCTTTTCGCTGCGTGTACCGGACGGAGACACCCATGCGCGGCATGTGTGTGATGACTGCGGGTACATTCATTATGTGAACCCGAAGATCGTCGTTGGATCGGTTGTGACATGGCACGGAGCAGACGACGGCGAGATCAGATACCTTATGTGCCGTAGGGCGATTGAGCCGCGTAAAGGCTTCTGGACACTGCCGGCGGGCTATCTCGAAAATGGTGAGACGACTGAAGACGGTGCGCGGCGTGAAGCCCATGAAGAAGCCTGCGCGGACATCCGTATCGATGCGCTGCTGGCGGTTTATTCGCTGGCGCATATCAGCCAGGTGCAACTGATGTACAAGGCAACGCTGCTATCTCCTGACATTGCTGTAGGTGAAGAGAGCCTCGAGGTTGCGCTGTTCCGCAAGGAAGATATCCCGTGGGATGATCTGGCTTTTCCAAGTGTTCGCTGGGCGCTGACGCAGTTTCAGGAAGTTGCTGAAACGCCGGTTTTTGCGCCTTTCACCAACCCCGCTGAAATGGATGGCAAGCCGGACTGACGGGTATCAGCCTTGCGTCAATGGCCTTTCCATGACGGGGCTTTCACTCGCACCGTTCGTGCGCCCTCACACAGGAAGGGTTCGCAACGGAGCGTCGCATGAATGATCGTCTTGAAGCTTTCGCAACCGGGTTTCGCAAGCAGGCCGAGTTTTGTCATCTGCTTGGGTCACCCTTCTCGGCCGCCCTGCTGGAGCAGGCCGCTGATGCGTTTGAGGCGGGAGACGACATCGTTGCGCGGTACATGCCGTGGTGGGACGGTTCGACCGTGGCTGAAGTCACAAGCGATGTGCTGATGTTGCGGTTCTTGGGCTGTGCCCATGCGTTGGCGCTGAGTGGTGATGTGCCGGCATTGGCGCGGCACTACCCATCCTGCGGAGGAGATGGGGTTGCAGATGGTGTGTGGGGGCACGCCCTTGAGGCGTTTGCCGCGCATGAAGCCTTCACCACTGACTATGTCACCCAGCCTCCGCAGACCAACGAAGTCGCGCGCTCCGGGTCGTTGGTGCCGGGCTTGCTGGAGCTTGCGCGGTTGGTGACCATGCCGGTTGCAACCTTCGAACTGGGCGCGAGTGCCGGCTTGTTGCAGGGGCTTGACCGGTTTCATTACACATTCGGAACGGCCACCTGGGGCGATGAAGCCTCTGCCTGCCGCATGGAACCCGAGTGGGCGTTGCCGGCGACGCCGCCAGTTGAGGCCCCACTGACCATTGCCGCCCGCCGGGCGTGTGATGCGGCGCCGATTGACATTCTCAACCCGGACAATGCCCTCAAAGTGCGGTCGTACATCTGGACCGACATGCCGGAGCGTCTGGCGCGGCTGGATGCTGCCATCGCCATTGCGCAGGACGTGAAGCCGGTTGTCGAAAACGCGTCAGCGGATGTGTGGCTTGAGAAGGTGCTGGGTGGTTCAGCAGTGCCGGGGCAGGCGAGGTGTGTGCTGCATTCGGTCATGTGGCAGTACATGCCGAAAGATGTGCAGGACCGTGCCACTGCGGCGATTGTGAAGGCCGGAGAGGCTGCGACGCCCGACACGCCGGTTGCCTGGTTGCGGCTTGAACCGGAGACGAACAACAAGCCTATGCATGTGGCGCTTGCCCTGTGGCGGGGCGATGGGACGTGTGACACCCGCATTCTTGCGGACTCGCATCCACACGGCACGCAGATCGGCTGGCTTGGCTGGGACAATGGCCGTGTGTGCGACAGTCCGGCGTTGGTTCAGAATTTCAGCTAAAGCGTTTCGTTCTGGCGGTCGGCTTCGGCTTCTTTTTCGGCTTCGGTTTCAGGTTCCGGCAGGGCGTATTTCTGCAGCAGGCCGACCTGGGCCACGGCGAAGACCATGGTGATGGGCATGTTGCCGAAGACCTTGAAGCTGACCCAGAAGTCGGTGGAGAAGTTGCGCCAGATGATCTCGTTGAGGATGGCGAGGAAGACGAAGAAGAAGGCCCAGCGCCAGGTCAGCTTGCGCCAGCCTTCCGATGTCAGGCGGAACGTGCCGTCGAACACGACCTTGAGCAGCGACTTGCCGAAGAACAATCCGCTGAACAGGATGGCGGCGAACAAGCCGTTCACCAGTGTCGGCTTCACCTTGATGAACAGCTCATCATTCAGATAGAGCGTCAGGGCGCCAAAGACGATGACGAAGACGCCGGTAACCAGCGGCATGGTGGCGATGTGGCGGGCGAGTATCCACGATGCTGCCAGGGATGCCGTGATGGCCACCATGAAGGCGCCGGTGGCGACAAAGATGTCAAACCGCCAGTTGGCGATGAAGAACACGGCGAGCGGGCCGATCTCGATCAGGAGACGGACGGTCGGGCTCAGGGGTTCTCTGTGGACGGCAGTGTCGCTCATGAGGGACTTTCGGTAGGGGCTGACGTGTTTGTAGCGGTTTCCGTATCATCTAGACCGGCAATGGCCCGGGCAAAGTTCTGTGCCACGAAGGGTTGCAGATCATCTTCGCCTTCGCCAACCCCGATTGCGTGAACGGGCAGGCCTGACTTTTGCGCGATGGCGACGAGGATGCCGCCACGGGCGGTCCCGTCCAGCTTGGTCATGACGAGGCCGGTGACGCCGACGGTCTTTGTGAAGACGTCCACCTGGTTAAGCGCGTTCTGGCCTGTGGTGGCGTCGAGCACCAGCAGCACGGAGTGGGGGGCGCTGTCATTGCGCTTCCTGATCACACGCACGACTTTTTCAAGTTCGGACATCAGCTCGGACTTGTTCTGCAGGCGTCCGGCGGTGTCGATCATCACGATGTCGGCGCCGACTTCCTCCGCCTTGGTGATGGTGTCGAAGGCTAGCCCGGCTGAGTCCGCGCCGACCTCGCGGGCAACGACCGGCGCGCCGATGCGGTCGCCCCATATTTTCAGCTGGTCGATGGCGGCGGCGCGGAACGTGTCGCCTGCGCCGAGCACGACGGACTTGCCGGCGGCGGACATCTTCTTGGCGAGCTTGCCGATGGTTGTGGTCTTACCTGCGCCGTTGACGCCGACAACCAGAATGATGTGCGGCTTGTGGGTGCCGTCGAGCAGCAGGGGTGCCTGCACCGGCTCCAGCACCTTTGCCACTTCGCTGGCGACGATGGCGCGGACTTCTGCCTCGTCCACTTCCTTGTCGTAGCGGCCGTCGCTCACCGCATCGGTGATGGCGGTGGCGGTCTCGACGCCGAGGTCGGCCTGGATCAGCAGGTCTTCCAGATCGTCAATCGTGGTGCCGTCGAGCTTGCGCTTGGTGAAGACGGATGCAATGCCCGTGGTCATGCTCGACGTGGAACGGCTCAGGCCTTCGCGCAGGCGTTTGAACAGGCCTTTCTTTTCCGGCTCGTCCACCGGAGCGGTTGCATTGGCGCCAAGATCAATGATTTGGGGGGTGGGCGAGGTGTCGGTCATGCAGCGGCGGAGACTTTCGGAGTGGCGATAAGGGTGGTGCCGTCGCGGCCTGTCACCTGTGCGTCGAGGATGCTGCCGGGCGCAACGGCATCCGTCAGACGGATCGACGCAAAAGCGTC